>JAIVJP010000379.1 GCA_020199975.1 Acidobacteriota bacterium | reverse complement strand
GGATGGCGCGCTGTAATCGCGGACGAGTTTACCTTTGCCGGCGTCCGACAAGTGACGGAAGCTATCTGCACGCATTTTGAGAACACCGCTCACGCTAACAATCCAATCGTTGTGGGGCACGACACCCGGTTCCTGGGCGAGCGCTTTGCGGCAGAATGTGCGGGCATCGTCTCAGCTAACGGATTCCGGGCATTGCTTTGCACTGAGCCGACCCCTACTCCAGTAATTTCCCACGCGATTCTCACTGAGAGTGCCGTTTGCGGGATCAATTTTACTGCCTCACACAATCCGCCAGAATACAGTGGAATGAAACTCTCCACTTCCGACGGCGCTCCTGCTCTTCCGGAGATCACTCGTCACGTGGAAAGTCTGATTTCTGGGGCGCGAGCTTCCAGCTTTCTGACCGCTATAAAGGAAACCGGCAAAACGACTTATGAGACTTACTCGCCGCGGTTGGCATATCTTGCAGATCTCGAAAACAAGATCAATTTCAACGTAATTGCTGGTGCCGCCGGACGATACGGCTTTGACCCATTATGGGGCACGGGCCGCGGATACCTTGACGAAGCGCTCCGGAGGCGCGGACTACAAGTTGAAACGATTCACGACTGGCGCGACGTTCTCTTCGGCGGGCGCTCTCCGGAGCCTGAAGCCAGCCACCTCGAAGAACTTCGCACTGTGGTTCTGTCGAAGGGATGCGTACTTGGTCTGGCGACTGACGGAGACGGAGATCGCTTTGGGGTAATCGATTCAAATGGCGCTTTTATTACCCCGAATCAACTCATCGCTGTTCTGTTTGATTACCTGGCAGACTCAAGAAAGTGGAAGGGCGGCGTAGCACGTTCAGTGGCAACGTCGCACCTGGTGGACCGCGTGGCTCGAAAACGCGGCCTGCCCGTGTTTGAGACGCCAGTTGGATTCAAATACATCGGAGAATTGATCAATGAAGACAAGATTATTCTTGGCGGCGAAGAATCGGCGGGATTGTCAATCAAAGGTCACTATCCGGAGAAAGATGGCATCCTTGCGTGTCTGCTCGCTGCGGAGGCAGTCGCGGCGCGCAGTGCGAGTCTGACAGAACAGTTGAATGCGCTCTATGCCCAGGTAGGCAGACTCGAGTCGGGAAGAATCGGTGTGCGTTTGACACCGGAACTGATGCGCTCTCTCAGCGAGAAACTACGACAAGACGCCAGCAACATTGGCGGACGTCAGGTTGAGGAGACAAATCGCACAGACGGAGTGAAGTTTATTTTCGCGGACGGTTCCTGGTTACTGATGCGCCCCTCGGGCACAGAACCGATCGTCCGTATTTACGCGGAATCAGAATCAGCAAAGGACTTGGAGGTGCTTCTTGAGCAGGGTCGCAAATACTTATTGGGTTGATGATCGAATTCGCTCGCAACGGGTAGCACCAAGGGCAGCTTCTCCTTTCGCTCCAGTGCGTGAGATTTCGTTGGACATTATTGGAACTCGTGCCGAAGTCCGTCGGCGTGGGGGAATCATACCGTCCTGGGTGATCTTTGGAATGATCATTCTGGCAACATTTGCTGTCTGCGTCACGGTCACAAGGCGCACGCGAGCCAGGATGAACATGGCTTCCCAGCAATTCGTCAGAATGCGGACGGATGTACAGGCTTTGCGCAGCAGTAATCAGTCGTTGCGACTGGAGGTTGAGCAGTTACGCAATGACCCCCGCACGATTGAGTTGGCCGCACGGAGCCGGCTTAACATGGTTCGGGCTAATGAGATTGTAGTACCCGTCGAATGAGCAAAGGAGAAGCTCGTTCGCATCGGAGGGGTGCTGGATTCAGTTTTCGCCTGCCGATTGCCACCGCCAGTCTCCCGCTTGAAATCCACCCGTATCCGGTTCCTGCCCTGCTGGCGCGGCTGTGACTGCCATCGCAGCCGCGCTCCCCTCTTCAGAGTAGAGTGAGAACGCCAACAAAACGCGGTTGACACTCCCCTACCCCTCTACTAATATCGAATTCTTCCCAGAGAACGCTTAATAGTCGAGAGGGTTATGCCTGAAACAAGGGAAACTATTTCCCCTACGGAAGCCGAAGTCGAACGATGGGAACGTGAAACCCTCGAGCCCACAGTAAAAAAGAATCCCGAAACGAAGAAGCGCTTTGAAAGTGTATCGCTGGAGGAAGTGAACCGGCTCTACACGCCAGCGGATATCTTCGATCAAGACTTCGCTGAAGACATCTCCTTCCCCGGCGAGTTTCCCTACACACGCGGCATACATCCCACTGGCTATCGCGGCAAACTCTGGACGATGCGCCAGTTTGCTGGCTTTAGCACCCCGGAAGAAACGAACACTCGGTTTAAGTACCTATTGGAACAAGGCCAGAACGGTCTGTCAGTGGCTTATGACCTTCCCACTTTGATGGGCTACGACGCCGACTCTCCACTGTCTGAAGGCGAGGTGGGTAAGTGTGGCGTGGCAGTTTCCTCGCTGGCTGATCTGGAAGTGCTTTTTGATGGGATACCTCTGGACCAGGTAACGGTGTCACAGACTATTAACGCGTCGGCGTCAGTTCTGCTAGCCATGTACCTCGTGGTTGCCGAAAAACAGGGAGCGGACTGGAAGAAGATTTCCGGGACTCTGCAAAACGACATTCTCAAGGAATATATTGCGCAGAAGGAATGGATCTATCCCATCCGTCCCGCTATGAAGCTGGTAATTGACACGTTTGAGTTCTGCAACCAGCACGTGCCTCGCTACAATCCGGTTTCCGTTAGTGGGTATCACATACGGGAAGCTGGCGCCACCGCCATTCAGGAACTGGCCTTCACGTTACGCGACGGACTGGAGTACGTTGAATGGGGTGTGCGCGCGGGCCTCGATCCTGATCGGTTTGTTCCGCGCATTTCCTTTTTCTTTAACGCGCATAACGACTTTTTTGAAGAGGTCGCCAAGTATCGCGCGGCCCGCCGTATCTGGGCGCGGGAGATGCGCGATCGCTTTGGTTCCACAAACGAACGCACCCTCAAGCTACGCTTTCATACTCAAACTGCGGGAGTTTCGCTCACCGTCCAGCAACCACTTAACAATATCGTGCGGGTGGCAATTCAAGCGCTGGCGGGCGTGCTCGGTGGCACTCAAAGCTTACACACCGACGCATACGACGAAGCGTTAGCGCTGCCGACCGACCGCGCCGCGCTCATCGCGCTCCGAACTCAACAGATAATTGCCGAAGAGACAGGTGTTGCGAACACCGTTGACCCGCTGGGCGGCTCATATTTCCTGGAGGCGCTGACGGTGAAGATGGAAAATGGTGCCCGCGATTACTTCATGAAGATTGATTCGATGGGAGGCATGGTCGCAGCGATTGAGAAAGGCTTCCCGCAGCGCGAGATTCAAGACTCGGCTTACCAATATCAGAAAGCCGTCGAGCGGGGCGAGCAAGTGATTGTTGGTGTGAACAAGTACGAGATGGAGGAGGAATCCCAGATTCCCACGCTGGTAATTGACGAATCTGTTCGCCACCACCAGGTCGAACGCCTCGAGCAAACGCGCGCGCGAAGAGATGCTGGGTCAGTCGAGAACGCCCTGGAGAACCTCAAGAAGGCGGCCCAGAACGACGAGAACACAATGCCGGCCACGATTGAAGCAGTGCGCGCCTACGCTACGTTGGGCGAAATCTGTTCCGCGCTCCGCGATGTTTACGGCGTTTATGAAGAGCCTGCTTTTTAGTCAGGGTTAGTGCGTGCTCAGTTGGAATTGACAAAGAATATTTTCCAATTGTCATTTTCCATTTCTCATTTGTCATTGTTAGTTGTCGGTGATGGGAAGTCTCCTTGAGCTAAACCAGGCTTA
>JAIVJP010000094.1 GCA_020199975.1 Acidobacteriota bacterium | reverse complement strand
CTTGATTGGAAGCCGCACGCGAAATCGATGGCGATGGGCGGACTGGCTACTCACTTAAGCAACTTACCAACTTGGGCAAATCACAATCGATAAAGACTCGCTGGATCTGGCGCCCGAAGGCAAACCGTTACCACCTGCGCCGCCAGTCAAATCACGGACCGAGCTCCTGGAGCTTTTCGATAGCAGTAGAGAGAGCGCGAGCCGCAATCGCCGCGGCGAGCGACGATGAACTATTCAAGCCCTGGACACTGCAGAATAACGGGAAGCAGATTCTGACTCTACCTAAGATTGCCGTGCTGCGCGGCTTCGTAATGAATCACAATATCCATCACCGCGCGCAGCTTGGCGTCTACCTCCGGCTCAACGACATTCCAGTGCCGGCGATCTACGGGCCTTCGGCAGATGAAAGCGCCTTCTAACGAGAGTCTTTTGCAGAACGGTTTGAACACCAATCGTATCCGTCCACGAGAACCATAAACCACCGTTCCCGCCTCATTCATTTCGATCAAGCCGAGTAGCTGCCGATGGGACAGGCACCGATTGCTCATTGCATAGTGCTTTCAGTAGGGCACCTATCGGCCACCGCGCTCACAGTCTTCAAAGTTAGATATTTAAGGAGAATGCAATCCAGTTGGTCAAAGTCAAAAGGTTTTACCAAATAATCACTACATCCAGCTGCGAACGCCGCTTCCTGCGACTTGGGATGTGCGCATGAGTCGCGTGTCTTCGTGGTCGTCAACAATCAATATGAGAGGATTGACTGACGTAGAAAAACCCGCTCCACCACCGTCGGTAGAGCCTTTTCCGTAATTATGAAGAAGCGTTTTCATATGAGGACTGGTGCGTGAAGGCACCGCCCCGCGAGCGGGTGTTTGATCAGAATTGAGGGCGAGGTTGACTCGCCCTCTGCCCCATGTTCTCCCCTGCTATGTCTGTCCAGCCACTCCTGCACTCAGGAACGGCAGCAGCCCATAAGTTTCCCCTAGAGGACGGAAACCACGCGCCTCTTTGTAGACGGACATGTGAATTTTAGCCACCCTGATGAATGTTTGGATATCGGAAAGATGCGAGAAACTGGTAAGGATTTTCCCTAATGAAACTAACGAGAGTTAAGTGTCTTGGAGCCAACCCTGCAAGAGCGCGTAGCGCACAATGTCAATACGGCCTTTCATGCCCATTTTCTGCATGGCATTGGTTTTGTGCGCCTCGACGGTCTTGACGCTGAGAGAGAGGCGGCCGGCGATCTCTTTATTCGAGTAGCCCCACGCGATGAAGCGCAGCACCTCTTCTTCCCGGCCACTCAAGTCCTTAGCGGCAGGCGTGCCCCGGGCGGGTCGTGCGCTGACGAAATTACTAATAACCTTTCCCGTTAGCGCTGGATCAATATAGGTGTTTCCCCTGGAGACCGTGCGGATGGCACGAACCAATTCGCTTGACGCGCTCTGCTTCAGCACGTAACCACTCGCGCCCACTTTAAGCAGTTGTTGCAGATAGCCGTCATCGGTGTGGCGCGTCAGAGTCAGGATTTTGAGGTGCGGACACATTCCCTTTAACTTCTCCGTCGCTTTCAGGCCATTCAATTCAGGCATCGAAACATCCATCACAACAATATCCGGTTGCAGTTGCTGAGCGAGATCGACTGCCATGCGTCCATTCTTCGCTTCACCGATCACTTCCATATCGGGCTGAGCGCTGATAAGCATCTTCAACCCTTCGCGGAAGATTTCGTGATCGTCGGCTAATAGGATGCGAAGCTTACTCACGATCTTCTCCTTCGCGCGGCAGGGCTGGCACTGGAATACGGATAAAAACCGTAGTGCCTTCGTCCGGCTGCGATTCAATCTCCGCGGTGCCGCCGACGAGCGCGGCGCGCTCGCGCATTCCGATTAAGCCCAGGCCCTTGTCATTCGGGCCGAAGGATTGTGCGCCGTCGAAGCCGACACCGTCATCTTCGATTATGAGCGAGACGTGACCTTCGCGGTGTTCCAGGATAATGTCCACTTTTCCGGCTTGCGCGTACTTAGCGGTGTTGTTGAGGGCCTCCTGCATGATGCGGTACAGGACCGTTTCGATTTCGCTCGTCAACCGTTCCTTGTTTAGCCCGCTCACGTGTAATTCGGCGAGGATGCCGAAGTGCGTCGACCAGTTCTGCACATGTGCTTCGAGGGCTGCCGGCAAGCCGAGATCGTCGAGCACTGTGGGACGAAGTTCCCACACGAGAAAATCGACATCGGCGTCAAGTTGTTTCGCAACGGCTTCCAATATTTCGAGTTGCTCACGCAGTTTCACCTGCTCGCCCGATTCTCGTTTCAGCGCGGCGAGCTTTAAGGTGAGCGCGCTCAACCCCTGTCCAAACTGGTCGTGCATCTCGCGCGCAATGCGGCGGCGCTCGTCCTCCTGCGCGAAAATAACTCGGCGCAGCAACCCGGTGCGCTCCGCTTCGATCCGCCGTCGCTCTCTGACTTCCCCCTGAAGAACCGCGTTCGTTTCCGTCAACGCGGCCGTGCGCTCAATGACTCGTCGCTCAAGCTCAGCATGAGACTTTTGCAATTCCGCTTCGCTGCTGCGTAAGGCTTCTTCAACTCGCTTGCGCTCGGTGAAGTCGCGCGTGGAACCCGCAACTACCTCAACCGTGCCGTTGGCATCGAAGACTGGGCTGAAGATATATTCGTAGTAACCGCTCGCACCCGTAGGGCTGGTATAAGATGTCTCGTCCCTGAGTCCCCGCTGGGTGTCAAAGACCTGCTGAATCTGCTGCTGAAGCCGCGACGCCAAGTCGTCAGGATAGCGAAGGTCGAAGAAATTCTTGCCCACCGCTTCGTCCAGCGTCAGTCCCCATAAATTAAGCAGTGCTTGATTCGCGTAAACGAAACGTCCGTCGCGGTCGAAGATGTAGGCGAAGTCGGTGATGGATGAAAGCGTGGTATTAAAGACGCGTGCCTGCTGCTCTAATTGCCGGGTGAGTTCTCTCAGCGAGGCTTCCTGCCGCTTGCGCTCGGTGATGTCAAAGGAAACACCGACAATGCCAATTAACGTCCCTTTGTCGTCGTTGATAGGTGAATTGATAATTTGTGCTGGAAACGTTGTACCGTCGCGTCGCTGCACATTAAATTCACCAGTCCAGCTTTTGCCCCGACGCAGGCGGGAGAGTATCTCAACGGCCTGTTCAGCCATTGCTTCCGGCGTTGTCAGCTCCATGATATGACGCCCTGACGCCTCTTGTGCTGTCCATCCATAGAGTTGTTGGGCAAACTTATTCCAATAAATGACAATTCCGTCCAAATTAGTGCCAATAACCGCTTGTTCAACCGTATCCAGCAAGTGTGCTTGAAAGCGTATGGACTCTTCTGCCGCTTGGCGCTCGGTGAGATCGCGGGCGATCATCGCGTAGCCGTTCGCAGTGCCCGCTTCGCGCTCGTCACGCAGGGGAGTCAAAACGCCGCTCGCGTAAAATCGCGTGCCGTCCTTCCGAACGTGCCAGCGTTCATCCTCCACGCTGCCGCTTTCGTTTGCTTCGCGCAGCTCAATTTCCAGCTCATTGCCCTCGCGGTCTTCAGGAGTATAGAGGAGCGTCGCGGATTGCCCGATGATTTCGCTTTCGGTGTAGCCGAAGAGAGCCTGCGCGCCCGTGTTCCAGTAATCAATGCGACCGTCTGCGTCCATCGTGTAGACGGCGTGATCCTTCGCGCTCTCGATGAGTATCCGCAGGTGTTCTTTCGATTCGAGCGGTGACCCTTCCGCATGTTTACGTTTGGTAAATTCCTGCTGGGGCGGACGTTGCTCAGAGGTTTTAATCATAAGAACTTTCCCAGAGTTTGCTCACGCCCCTTATTCTCTTAGCGACTATGTCGGTGATCTTTTCTTCGTCGAAGTCGAATGCATGGAAAAACCGCGCGTATTCCGGCGGCTGCGCGAGCAGCATAGCCGATACCGTCCCGGCGTCTTCGATGCAGAGCGGACGAATTGCAAGATCGGTGTCGCCGGCTGAACCATTCATGTCTGTCGACTGCACAAGCATTGGAATTCACTTCAGAATACACTACTCTGACTTCCCCTCAGTAACATTCGGCTGGTTTGTTCGGAAGCCACAAGCGTCAAACTGGTCGAGGAGAATTCGGCGCAACCTGCTTCTGTCGAATTTAAAGTGAGTGTTATCATTTCCCTCACCACCCCCAACGCAGTCGATTTCGGCCTTAGTATACGGAAACTATGAGATTTGACGCCGACTGCGCGAGCCGAGGCTTCCCTGCTGCTAGATGCAAATTCAAGCGGACAGTCGGCATGGAGCGACATCGGGCAAAGTATCGCGGGTTTTGGACTAGGAGCTAGCGGGAGGGTTCTCTTGATTAGTCAGGTGGATAGCAGCTATGACACGGACTCGGAGCGGTTCGCCAAGGCCACTCTCGATGCGCTGTCGGAACACATAGCAGTGCTCGACGCGGAGGGCGCCATCGTATTCGTGAACAGGGCGTGGCGCGAGTTTGCCGCAGCGAATTCCTTGCATCCGGAAGGCCTGGCTAAGGGAGCAAACTACTTCGA
>JAIVJP010000093.1 GCA_020199975.1 Acidobacteriota bacterium | reverse complement strand
GGGTAGGCCAGGGCCGATTCTACAATACTCGGCCGCACGATGCTCCGCACCATTCCGGTTTCAGCGGTCACAAGCTGCTCGCCGAGGGCTTTCGTGTAAGTGTAGATATTGGGCCAACCCCACCAGGCCGATCGCTCTACTCCCAGCTCTGTCAGCCGTGTGCGGGTCCAGACTTTTCTTTCACGCGCAACGGCCAACCCCAGGGCATCAGGATCGTCTTCATCACGTCCTTCTTCGATCAGGCGTTTACGAGCAAGATCACGAAAGCGCGCCACCATCATCGCGTCCCTGGCTTCTTCCTTAACTCGCTCGGCCAGCTTTGCGCAGTCCTTGATTTCGTGCTCGACCGAAAACTCCACCCCGGTCAGTTCGTATTTGCGAGGAAAATAGCCAATCACCGGCTCACGTTCCCAGACCGCGCCCGAGCGGTTGCCGGCCACAAAACAGGTAGACACATGTACTAAGGCGGGCCGCTTCATGCGCCTGGTAAATGCGATTACGTTCTCGGTGCCGACTACGTTTGTGCGCAGGGCACTCTCGAGAGTTGGATTGAAGGTCACGTTGCCCGCACTGTTGATCACAACATCAATATCGTCGGCAACTCTTTGGGCCTCCTCGTCGGTGTAACCAAAGTTCGGGTCGCCGATGTCGCCGCCCAACACCACTACCTTGTCGCGCACAAATCCTTCCATCGCGCTGCCGTAGCGCTCTCGCAGCGGATCGAAGGGCGGCGCCTTGATCACGCTATTCCAAAAGCGAGTTTCCGATTCCTCCTGCGAACGGGCGCGCACAGTTACGTAAACCCGGCCGACATTAGGAAAGCGGTGCAACAACATGCTCAGCGTCACTTTGCCAAGAAAGCCCGTGCCACCGATCACAAAAAGGTTACGGCCGTTGAAGATTTCAGTTGGTGATAGTTTCATTACCGCATCCTGGTCGCTGACGCCTGCAATAATTCCGGAAGTTTAGAGTTCGAGCTTTAGCTTGTGTCTTTCGGGACCACAAACTAAAGTTTGAACTCTAAACTGACCCACCAAAGTCTGACATTTCATTCCATGTCCGCGATCGCGATTATCGGTTGGTGCAACATCGTGATCTCTGCTGAGCTGCCCATATAACTCCGCGCCATAGCAATGGCCTCGGTCAGATTGTCGGCGCGTTCCCAGCCCATCATGGCGGGAACGTGGGCGTTCTCCGCACCCGCGGCGATGACGTGGCCGGCATGCTGGCGTCCACCCTCGCCCCAGTACCACATGAAGAAAGGGTGCGAGCCGTGATAGGCGTTGCCGCGTCGGTACATTTCGACGTAGCTCGGATTATTCGCAAACTCCTCTTCATACTTGTTACGCAAGACGTTTGCGTCGCGGGTCTCAGGCAGCAGGCGATTGAAGAACTCGATGTAGCTCGGGTGAAAATTATGGTCGAATTCATCGGTGCAGGGATGATGCAAAATCAACGTGCCGCCCTTTCTCAGAAGGGGCTTGCCTCGATACATGTTGAAGTGGTAGCCGAGGGCCATCACCTGTACGAGCAGCGGGTTCAGAATCGAATTGATGCTGTAAGGCGACATGTCCGGGACGGGGCAGATTAGAATGTCGCACTGGCCCTCGATGGGCACGACATACTGTTCCATGCTCTTCGCGATAATGCGATCGTGGACGGGATCTGTGCGCCCGGCGTGGCAAGCGATCATCTCGTAGTTGCTCTTGAGCGAGTTGTACATGGTGCGTTTTGCCGGGCGTGGCATCTTATTCATCGCGAATCGCATGGCTTCGTACTTCATGCGATCGAAGGCGGAGAAATCGTCCTCGTTCTTCGTTAAGAATCCCATGTCTGCGCCGAATATATAGTTATTAACGGTCGTCTCAATATGGAAGACGTTTAGATGATCATCGGCGATTTCCCCGACGCGGCCGATCACACGAGCGAGTTCCGATCCGGCTGGGTCCATGTAGCTGTGCGAAGCGCGGATCACGTCAGGGTTGTGATGCGCGCGCAATGACTCATAATCACAGAGACCGACACCGACGGACTTGTGGCCACCGTTCATCGGTACGAAGTTAAAATTAAGATAAATGAGCAAATCACTTTCGGCGGCGCGACGGCTGATGCGCAGTGGTTCTTTATGGCGCGTCTGGCCGAGCAGCACGAGATTGCCAGGATCTTCAGCATCGAAGTTGTAATACCGATCCGGGTAAAAATCAGCCCAAATCTTCGGCCCCGACATGCGCTTCATCTCCGCAGGCCTCATCTTGCGATGCAGGGAGATGGCGATGATGATGTGCACATCGTTAACGCCGTGGCCGTGAAGCATCTCAACCAGAATTTCGAGGGCGGTCTGGCGGATGTCCGGTGTCTTCATCGGCGGAATCGGCATACTGATGTCGTCCACGGCGATGGTAACTTTCATTCCTGGCTCCAGCTGCGCAAATAGCGGATCACAGTCGTGCGGGTGATTGAGCGCATAACGAATAGCAGCTTCACGGTTGGCCAGCCCTTTGATCGGCGGGTTGGGATAGATCACGCGTGTGCCCACGGGCAGATCTTCGAGAATGAAGTCCATCCCCGAGGCCAGGATTCGGGGCGCACTGTCGCGGTCAATGTAAACAACTGATTCGTGCGTTTTGCGTCGTAATTGAAGTGACATAGTTGGTAAATGGTGAATGGTAAATGATAAATGGCTTAAGGCAACTTATACGGTAGCTTCGCGAATTTGACGCGAAAGTCCCGTTATTAGCCGTCCGATTCGTTCAAGCTTGGCCATCAATTCCGCAAAGGCAGTCTCACTCAAGAAACCGGGTCGATAGGCAATAATCAGCTCTGTTTCCAGCTCGCTCGCCGACCCTTGCGCGTTCGAAATAGGGTGGCCGAACTCTTTCCGTGAGTGGCGGCCGGCACCCTCCGCAAGATTGGAAGCTGAAACTGCCGCTCGCCGAATTTGTGAGGTTAAACCGAACCTTTCTTCTTTCGGAAAGCGGTCGGTGGCTTTGTATAGATCGATAACAAGATCTACACCCTTACTCCAGGCTGCAAGTTTTTGATGTGGACGCATAACTTACTCCTTTCGTGAGGTTGTGAGGTTTTAGGTTCTTCCATTTGCCATTTACTACTCACCATTTACCAATCTTGCATTCGCATTCACTTTAGATTGAGTATCGGCCAATCGTGGTGCAACGCGGTTTGCCGTAGGCGCATGTCGGGATTAACCGCCGCCGGGTGTCCTACTATCGAGAGCATTGGCAAGTCACTCATGCTGTCGGTATACGCGTAGGAGTCGCTGAGACTGATACCCTCCCGCTCAGCGTACACTCGGATCCATGACGCTTTTGTCGCAGCAGCCATCAACGGGGGCAGTAAACGCCCGGTCGCCTGGCCATTAACGAACTCAAGCCGGTTGGCCACATATTCCGTGATTCCCAGGTGGGCCATCAAATGGTTTACCGACACATCCAGTGCACCGGTCACGACTACCTGGCGCAGGCCTAGACTGCGTGATTTCTCGAGCAGCTCGTAAGTGCCGGGAAAGATCGCCGGCTTAAGCACGGCTTCGAACAGTTCCTGAGCGAAGAAGCGTAGCCGGTCTTCTGACTGCCCTTTATATCGCTTGAAATAGAGGTCATTGAAGACTTTTCTACTATACTGGTCCGTTATGGCGAAGACGGGAAGACTTACGAGCGTGGCGGCACTTTTCTTGAGACTGCTAACCAGGTCCGGCTGGTTCCTGGCATAAAAGCCCAGCGTGTGGACCAAATTGGTCCTGACCAATGTGCCTTCCAAATCGTAGAAAGCCGCCGCTGCCACATTACCTCCAAGGTCTTCAAGTGAACGATTGCCGGAATTGCGCCGCGCAAGTTTTCCGTATGAGCGTGCCAATATACCCTATTCGCCTGGCTTTTGGT
>JAIVJP010000092.1 GCA_020199975.1 Acidobacteriota bacterium | reverse complement strand
GTCGCTCAACCACTCGGCCATTAAGGAGATGTTCTTCAACAATCTCCGGCACATCTCGGTCTCGCACCTGCGCATACCAAATGCCATCGGGATAGACCATCACCGCGGGCCCTATTGCACAAAAACCAACTGAAGCGCACTCCGTAACGACGACTGTGCCTCTCGGGTTCTTACCCTTCTTCTCTTTCCCGAAGAGTATACCGCGTGCCAGGAGTTCACGTTCAAAAGCCGTTTTCACGTCTGCACTGTCGACGCCTGAGCAGGATTTGCCAGTGCAGACAAAGACGTGATGCCTAATCGGAGCTGTCGCCACGGGCGCCAGTGCCTCCAGCTTTGCGCGTTCAGTAATCAAAGCGTTCTCTGCCATTGAATTCCAACCCGCGACGAAGCTTATGCTAACACGAAGCAGGGTGCTTGAAATAAGGCTCGCAAACTTTGGTACTGGTTCAGTTTCGCAATAAGCGATGCGAAACAGGCCTCCGGTCGTCGCTACGGCTATGCCGCTTGATGGTCGGAGTAGGAATGACCACCGGGCGGCGAAGCCGTAGCGACGATAGCTTAGCTGCCTTGCACGGCTTATGGCGAAACTGAACCAGTACAAAAACTTTGTAGTGCGGTGCCTTGTCGCCGCTTTTGATCTGCCAAGCGAAAGCCAATGGGAATATGTAGACCAAGGCTTAACATCATCATACTAAAGCGGCGACAAGGCGGGGTGCCCGGCGCGGCAGCCTCGCTGGGGTGCTCGTCGGGCCATTCCAAGGAGCCTCAAACTGTTTGTTTTGCTAAGCACTGAAGATACGATGTAGAATGAGGGCCTGAGGGCGACCGCTCTGGAAGACCGCGAGCTTAGGGCTGAGCGGTCTGACGCGGGCGCCCGAATTAATGTAAGCGATAGGTTTTCGATCCTCAGTTTTTATGGCAACCGGCCTCGTTATCCACATCTCCTCCGGTGACGACAAGCACACCGAAGTGCTAACCGACGAGCGCATTCGGATTGGTAGTTGCGACAACTGCGCCCTACGTCTGCGAATGTCCGATCTACCGAAAAGACCCGACAGCGACGGCCTGGTAATAGAACTGGCTCGCACCAATGGAGCTTACCGAGTTGCCGCCTTTGATGGTTCGCTCAAGCTAATCCACAACGGTCAGCCCCTGGAAACTAACGCGGAAATCCGCGATGGGGATGAAGTTCAGATCCCACCATCAAAGCTAGCGCTACAGTTTTTTCCGATCCGTTCATTACCCGCCGTCGTCTCAGCCGCTTCCAGGGAAACGCACGTCGCGCCTTTCATCGAACAGGCCGCTATTGAATCCGCGGCCACGGCCAGGCGTGACGATGCGAAGGTCTTCCTGCGCGAGTTCACGCGCGAGTTGGTCCGAGAAATAAAGCCAAGCACAAAACTGATAACACTGGCCATAGCGTTGGCACTTGTGGGCGGTATTCTTTACATCGGATTCTCGATGTTTAAAGAGATGCAGCGCAGCCGACGGCTGATCGACGACCAACGTGCGCAGCTCACCTCGATGAAGGATCAGGTTTTGAAGACCAACGACACGCTCACGGACCTGGGCCGCTCTAACAAAGAGATTCGCGACAGTCTTTCGCTTGCCGTGAAACTGCGCAGTGACTATGGCAGCGGCGTCTGCTTGATCGCCGGTTCTTTCTACTATGTGGAATCGGGAACCGGCCGCCCGTTGCGCTATCCGGAAGCACAGATGAACGAAAGCGGGGGAACTGTTCAGAGCAGCGGTGATCCGCAAGCGCTCACGCCGGAAGGCAAAGCGGCGATCGCGGAGTATGAATTCGTCGGTAGCGGGTTTTATGTGGGCGATGGTTTTGTTGTAACGAACCGCCACATCGCGCAACCGTGGCGCGCTGACGATCGCGCACAAAGTTTAGGTGGCAGCGTCAGAGGGCAGCCGCGACTCAAAAAACTCAACGCTTATTTTCCTGATTACCCCCAGCCAATTGGACTAAAGTTTAAGCTTGCCGGGCAGGGAGTCGACCTCGCCGTCTGCTCGCTGGACAGCAAGGAGATACCTACTCAAATTCCTGTCCTTCCACTGGAACGAGACGAAAACGCGATCGAGGTCGGTAAGACGGTGGTGATGATGGGCTACCCTTCGGGGCCTGATCGCTTGCTGGCCCTGCTCGATGACGCCGAGTCGCGCGGTATCCAGCAACGCTATGGCTCTCTGGATTCCCTCCTCGGGTATCTTGCGCAAAACAGACGTATTCAACCGCTTACGACCCAAGGAAATATCACTGACCTTGACGTCCGACGTATTGCTTACGACGCCCGCACAGCCGAGGGTGGATCGGGAGCGCCACTCTTTGGGCCTTCGGGACGCGTGATCGGGGTAAATTTCGCAGTCTTTACCGAAAACCAAGCGTCAAACTTCGCAGTTCCCATTCGTTATGGGCTAGCGCTTCTCGAGCGCGCCGGATGGACTGTCCCCGCTGAAAAGGACGGCAAAGATGCCGAAGCTGCTACCTCCCAGCAGAATGCTCACGCCGCTCTAGCACCGCACTAGTTCACATATGCCTTAGCAAAACTTACCCCGTCAAAGATGGACTAATGGTATATTGGCTTGATTCGTGTTCGGCGGCATAGGAGTTGCTGAATACGACGGAGGCAGTTGCTTTAACTGAAGATGTCGCGAAGTTGAGAACTGCCAGCGCAGGAAGACTGCATCATCAGAAGGAATTCGAACGAGGTTTGAAAATCACCAGGGATGACAAAACGATAAGACTTCGTCCGCTTAGAGGTCTCAGAAGCATTAGCCGTTTCGGCTATATCTTTCTACCCCTCCTTTTCCTGTTTTCACCGTTAGCGCAGATTGCCTCTCGGGCCCAAACCGTCATGGGCCAGGGTGAAGTCGCTTCAGATTCCAGTGCTACAACAAACCTGTTTCGCCTTGAAAGAGTGCCTGTTGCAAATGGTGCCGACTGATCACAATCCATGCCCGTATGGAGGGCCTACGCATCGAGGCAGAGCAAAAGTGGGTTCCTCTGGTAAGTGTCTTGCGCGATACGCTCGCTGATTTGGACCCTGAGAACGACCGTCTGCGTTATCTCTGGCCTTTGACTTACACACGACCCACGATCAAACAGCGAGTGGCCGGCGCCATCCCTTTTCTCTACACGAGGATCGGAAATAGAAAGAGGGCATCCGGAAAGGCTCCGCCGCCGGTGATGGATCTGGCTGCTCCCGAACGCCAAGTCTGGGAAAAAGTTTTCTGGACCGCTCTGAAGAATGTCCTGATTGATCCTTACGGCGCACCAGTTAAGGCTTCGAGCGAAACATACCGTCGCAACCTTGCCGACTATCGGAAGTCGCACATCATTCGCGCCCTTTCCGTGCTGGCACTGTATCAAGCGATGAAGGGCCCCGCTGCCTTCTCCGATTCTGAAATGGCGGAGATTCAAGGTCGTCTCCTGCTAACGCACACGGCCTTCGGCGGCCTCGTCGATGACTTGCACCTGCCGCATTACTACCAGAAACAACTAACCGGCATTCGTGATCAGCGCGGCCATAACTGGGAACTGCTACGCCAGCGCGCAGAAGCCGAATCGCTTCATTTCGAACCGTTGCAAATGCCGGACGGTAGTGCCACCCATGCAATGGTTTGGGTCGCAAAGACTGATCTCGCCTCCAAGCAAGGCCAACCTTATGATGGCCGGTTTCTGAACATCGCCGCTCCCTGGTCAGATAAGCGGCTACTGAACTGGAAGGGTTATTCAGAGGCACGATACTTCGACGCTGAGAACCGATCGGTTACTGGGGAAACAGATGGCGCTCGAGCCCTGGAATTGATCCCGCTGGCTCTTTATGGCCTCGACAATCCCAAGATTCCGATGCTGCTCGTTGATTTCCGCGTTGGAGGATGTAACCAAAAACGTGCTGGCACTTTCGCCTTTTGGCGATCTGTCGTACTTCCTCGGCCGAACGGTGTTCGACTTCGTTACCGGAAGACGCGGCATGGACATCAACCAGCCCACGCGGCTGAGAACGTATTCACAACTAAAACTACTGCTGTCCCTAAACGACTCTCTCAACCCGCAGCTTCGTGATCAGATAGACGGCCGACTGGAAAAGGTTTCGCTGAACCCTCTGGAAAACGACCTTGCTGTCGAAGCTAGACTTGCGAAAGGCCAGTACGAAGCGCTGATGACATATGCCCAGCGAGCCGACGGCCTGCCCGCAAAGCTCGACAGAGATCGGCGCGCCGAGATGGTGCCCCTCGAGCATGGACGAACAGCACAGATACTCCTGCGAGTGGCGAACATTCTTTCGTTTGGAAAATATGCGCACCGTGAAAAGGCGAGCCCGGAGATGGAAGCAAGGCTGGACGTGTCTCGACGTCTGGCTTATCACACGCGCTTTTTGCAGCAGGTTGCCAAATCAACACCGCAGGTTGAGGTCGCCTGGAATCTCGACGACGTGAAACGCTCGTTGCAGTTCCTGGTTCAGCATGCCGCCGAAGCTGATTCGGGAGCCGCGAGCGCTGCAGTAAAGATCTTCATGCTGACGGAAGACAGTGATACGCGCCGTGCGTGTCTGGATGGTCTTTCGCGGATGAACACGCGCAGGGCCAAAAACGAACTGCTGCGCCTCGCCGAGGACAAGCGCCTCGATCCAGCCTGGAAAGCGATAGTCGTTTCCTATTCGAATAAGGCCGGCACCGAAGATCCCCTGGCCTCGTCGGCAAATAAAACTGGCGCAAACAGAGTCGAGCAACGGTGAGCATGTATTGGCTCTGTAAATTCCGTCATACTCGGAGTCTTGCTCCAGCGGTCCAGGGGTTTCCTCGATTCTTGCGGTCGCCTTTTCTCGCGGCGGTTGCCCTGGTCCTTTTCTCGGCCGTTCCTGGTCTCGCGCAGGTTCAACGTCTTGTGATTATCAAGTGCGATGGCCTGCCTCCAGCTTATGTTGACAGACTGGTGCGCGAACGTGACCCCCGAACGGGCAAGAGCCAGCTTCCCTGGATCGAACATGTTTTTTATCAACGAGGTACCCGGCTCGCCAACTTCTACGTGCGCGGTTTGAGTCTGTCCGCGCCTTCATGGTCTTTGCTGGAGACGGGCCAGCACCTACAGATCAAGGGCAATGTAGAATTTGATCGCTACACGCTCCATGCTTATGACTACCTCAACTTCATTCCCTTCTTCATTGCCCGCATCGGCGGCGTCCGAGTGGACATGCCGGCGGTTGAGGTGCTCGATTCACTGGCGATTCCGCTGCTTACAGACGCCTATCCGCACCAGGAGCGTTACGTGGGCATGTCTCTGTTTCAGCGCGGTGGCCGACTAATCACCTTTCAAAAGAGCCTGGAAAATAAACTCAAGCGGGGACCTAAGGAACTATTTGATGAATGGACCATGGGACTGGATATCCGAAACTCCGTTCCCGAGCAATTGCTGAGGGATGTAATCGAAAAGATCGACGACCAACAGGTCCGCTATGCCGAGCTCGTGATGACGGACTTCGACCACGTCGCTCATCACAATAATGATCGCGAATCACACACGTTTGCTTTGAAGCAGATCGATTCCGTAGTTGGCCAGATCTGGATGGCAATTCAAAAGTCGTCAAGGGCCGATGAAACCGCGTTGATCCTGGTTTCTGACCACGGCATCAATACCGATGAACGCGTCTACAGCCAGGGCTACAATCTCGTGAAGTTACTCGGCAGCTCGGCGGGTGGAGGACATCACGTCGTTACTAAACGAAGGCTACTCCTAGACTATTCAATTAAGAGCATTTATCCCTTGGTTCCGCTAATTACTTCGACGACGCGAGACTCCTATTATCTGAAAGGCCAAAGCACCGATTATCCAACAGCGCTACTTGATTTCGACGGTAACGAACGAGCTTCGATCCACTTGCGTGATAGTAACCTCAATCTGCTTCAGATACTGTTGGCTCAACTCCAGCGCAAGGATCTGTCATCGCCGCTTCGTCGCGCGTTGACTGACGCATTTTTCAATACGCTCGACCCGCGGCGAACGACCTGGCAAACCAATCTGGTTGAACTGAAGGAAGAACTGGTGGGGTTGCGACGGCGAATAGAGCGACAACGCCAGCTCTGGTTAACGCAGCCGAAGAAGTTTTCCAAAGAAGATCTCGAAGCGGGACGCGATGACGACGTGAAACGCATTTTTGCGCAGCTAGATCGGTGGGTGGGGCAGGAGAAGCGCTATACGGAGTACGCTCGCATACTG
>JAIVJP010000091.1 GCA_020199975.1 Acidobacteriota bacterium | reverse complement strand
ACGGCTCTCGCGCAAGTGCTCGTCGAGTGCAGTCATGGCAACAGAATCTCTCCCTTAAAACCCCGCGCGCGGAGTTTCGGCACAACCTCATCGTAGTAATTCCACGCGAAGAGAATACCGGCGTCGGCTGGTCGCAAGTCTTCAAACATATAATCTTCGCTGATGATCGGAATATGCACGCCCGGCAAGAATCTCCCCATGCGCAACGGGTTGACCTCAGTGATGTACTCAACCAAATCGGGGCCGAGGCGACAATAGTTGCAAATCGTCGATGCTTTAGCGGGCGCGCCAATGCCGATTAGCTTTTTGCCATTGGAGGCGAGCGAATAAACGCTATTAAAGAGTTTGCGCTTTCGTTCCTCAACCTTCAGCATGAATTCACGATTCGTGGCTTCTTCGTACAAGTTCTCTCGTTCTTCGAGCGCGACCAGTTGATGCACACGATCAGAGATCGGGTAGTCTCCTGTGTGACAGCTAAAGACGCGAATCGAGCCGCCATAAACTTCAGAGCGTTCGACATCGAACACATCCATGCCATATTGCCGGTGCAGATGAATGAGCGGCTTCATCGAGTAGTAGCGCAGATGCTGATGAAACATATTGTCGTAGTGCAAGCGTTGCATCGTGTCGAGCCAGTACTGCGAATCGGTTGCAAAAACGCCGTGCTCCGCGAGCAACCGCTTCACGCCTTTCATGACGCTCGTTAAATCGGCGATGTGTCCGAAGACTCCGCAGGCCGTGATCGCGTCGGCCTTGCCGTAATGCGCTTCGACATAATCACCGGTCTCTTCATTGAAGAACGCATGAAGCGTCTCGATGCCTTGTTCGTTGGCGATGCGAACCGGATCGCCTGAAGGATCAACCCCCAAGAACTTCACGCCGTAGGGGAGATAACCCTTGAGCAGCGTTCCGTCGTTCGAGCCAATGTCGAGTGCGAAAGATTCTTTATCGAGTTTCATCATCTCCACCAACTGCTTGGGGAGACTTTGCAGATGCCGGGTCGCCGTCTGCGTCGTTCCACTGACGAAGGGAAAATGTTTATAGACGATCTTCGGATTGACGATGTAGCTGAGTTGAGTCAATCCGCACTCCGGGCAGTGCTGCAGCTTAAGTGGATAGTAGGTTTCGGGTTGATTCAGTTGAGCGCGAGATAAAACAAGGTCGCCAATCGGTTGATTTCCCAAATCAACTCCGGGAACGGTGACTGTGCCGCAAATCTGGCATTTGACTTGAGCGGGGCGTTCGCCTCGCTGAGCGCGCCCCGGAATTCCGAGGCTGCGACGACCAATCCCTGCCGCGCCGCTGGTGTTATTCGCGTTAATCGTCTCTGTACTCATATGTAACTCCGAAAGAAGTGATGAAATCTTTCAATTACGTAATCAACGTCCTCATCATTGATGTCTGGGTGACACCCGATGTAGAACGAGTCTCGATTGAGACGCGCCGCGACCGGAAACTGTTCGTCAAGATTACCGAAAAGTTGACGGTAGATGGGTTGATTAATGAGCGGCAGCAAATAGCGCGTCTCAATCGCATGATCTTCAAGATAACGAACCAGGTCGTCGCGGTTAACGTGCGCGTTCATGATTGTTAACGGGTAGAACATGTAGCTGTGGTCCGAACCCGGTCGGGGGCGCGGCAACTGAAGATGCTCCTCCAAATCCCCTAACCCTTTGTGGAGACGCGCAACCACCTGCTGGCGACGGGCGCACAACTCTTCTCGCTCTTCGAGTTGCGCTAGCCCCAGCGCGGCCTCCATCTCGGTGGCGCGGAAGCTGTGACCGAGCAGGACGAACGAGAAGCGACTATTGGCGATCTGGAACAAGTCCTCGCCTCGCGCGTTCTTATCATCGTCAATGCGGATATAGATCGAATCGCGGCCATGATTCATTAAGCTCTTCAGCATTACGATCAACTCGGAGTCGTTCGTCGTGCAGAGTCCGCCGACGCCGGTCGTAATCATATGGGCGGCGTAAGTAGAGAAGCAGCCGACATCACCAAAAGACCCGACCGGGCGACCTTTATCACTTACGAACATCGTCTCGGCGGAATCCTCGACGATTCGCAGATTATAACGCTCGGCTACGCGAAGAATCGGTTCCATATCGCAGGGCTGACCGGCAAGATGCACCGGCATGATCGCGCGCGTGCGCGGGGTGATGCGTTCTTCTATCTTCGTCGGGTCAATACAGTAGTGTCGCGGCTCAACATCAACGAAGACGGGCTTCAGATTGTTGTACAGGACGACGTTGGAGGTCGCCACAAAAGTGACCGCCGGGACAAGCACTTCGTCATCGCCCTGCCAACTGTAAATCTCCTTTAGCGCCGCCAGCGCAATCTGAAGCGCGCTCGTGCCGCTGTTGCACATCACACCGTATTCACATCCATGGAGCGCAGCGATCTCGTTCTCAAAGCGCGCCATCTTCGGCCCCGCCGTGATGCGGTTGCTGTCGAGCACTTCCATCACGAGCTGCTTAGCCCGTGCCGTGATCCGAAAGCCTCCGACTCCGATCTGCGCTCGTCTCGGCGGAGCGATTATCTGGGTGTCCATCTGTTTTGAGTAGCTCCTCAAGAAAATTCAAATTGGATTGCTTTGTAAGCCCGGTCACGGATGTGGGTTAGGGCGACCGCTTCTGTTCTCTTGCGTTGAGGCGGTCAGGTTTTATGTTCCCAAAGCGGTGTCCCTTTTCGCGCGATGAGAGCGCTGCCAACGCTAAGACAAATCGGAAGAGAGCACAACTTCGCGCAGAAGCGTTATTGCTGATGAGTTAGTGTCTGCGACGGCTTTTCATTGCGACAATGCCGTTATAAACCCAAGCGACAAGCAGGCCAGCTAAATACCCGGTCACAAAGCCATAGATCATTCCGATCAAACTTCCTACAAACGATACCGAGTAGAAGATGAAGAAATTGCTCAATAAACCGAGATGCGGCCCGACCGTCACGCCGCCTTTGATCACCAACCAATTGGTAGCTACAAAGATAATCAATCCTAAGAGAATGCCGAACACGAGGCCGAGAACACTTCCGTTTAGCCGCAGTACCGCCCGTGTCAACAACTCTTCATCTAAATTCTCTGAATCCATTGAAGTCGCCCTCTGTAGTGGCGGGATAAACTGAACGTTTGAATTATCTAATAAAGCCATCTTCTATGCACCATCAACTTTCCTTTGTGGAACTTTGGGCTGCGTCGAAGCGAGCAGCGTCAATTCCTCGCTTTCGCTCTTCCCGTTGCTTTTGATCTCTTCGTGGTACTCCTGATCGGCATTCACTCCCCAAATATCATAATTCGCGCCGAGAATGTTTTTGACCGCCAGCATCGCCGTCAGCATCGAGTGATCCTGATTGTTGTACTTGTGCATTCCATTGCGTCCCACCAAATACAGATTGCCGATGCTGCTAAGGAACCCTCGAACAACTTCCAGCGCGTCCGCATAAGCCGAATCGTAAACCGGATAAGCCTTCGGCATCCGAACGACCGCCCCATCCTCAACGTCTGAAGCGCTCGCCAGACCAAGGGCGTCTATCTCTTTTGTGGCGAGTTCGATCAACTGCCCGTCTGACATCGTCCACAGCCCGTCGCCTTCAAAGCAGAAATACTCAAGCCCCAGGCAAGTCTTGTTCGGGTCTGGAACCATGTGCGGACTCCAGTTTTTGAAATTCTGGATTCTGCCAACCTTGACTTCCGAATCATGAATATAAATCCAGTTATCTTGGAAAAGACATCGGCATACTGCTGACAAAATGCGTTCCTTGAATCATTTCTTTGCGCCCACGAGTTATTATTTCCAGTTCCGTGATACGGCTCGTTGTCCAATGAATTTTTTTAACATTGGTCTCGAAGCAAATACGACTGTTCTTCCGCTGAATAATATCTGCCACCGTCTCCCACATCATGCCCGGCCCGCGTTCGGGGTAATCGAACGCATCGATCAAAGTTTTAATGACACCCTCTTTATTTTTGGCTTGACCCGCGAGCAGCGCACTTTTAACCGCTGTCAAAAGTGAGAGTCCTTTAATTCGCTGCGCGGCCCATTCAGCCGTGATCTCATTACACGGAATGCCCCAAACTTTTTCAGTGTAAGTCTTGAAGAAAATTCTATAAAGCCGGTTTCCGAAGCGATTCGAGACCCATTGTTCAAAGGTTTCTTCGGGCTTTTGGGGAAAGGCCTGCGCGCGAGCATAGCTAAGTAGGATCAGGAAACTGTTCCAGATGCCCAGGCCGAACAAAGCGTTTGTGGCGCGCAATGGGTAGTGAAAAAACTTTTTGTTGTAGTAGATGCGCGAGATGCGATTGCGTCGAAGAAATTTCCCGTCGACTAGCACCTCACGCCACATCTCATCGACGGCCTTGACCTTTGTGAAAAAACGGTGCCCGCCGATGTCGAAATGATAGCCCTTGTAATTAACTGTTCTTGAGATTCCGCCGACGATATTATCTTTTTCAAGGACGACGGATTCGACGTCAGCCTTGCAAAGCTCGTAGGCCGCCGTCAAACCGGCGGGGCCTGCTCCGATGATGACGACTTTTTTGGCTTCCCCGTTGTTACCGTTATTTTTAACTTGGAGCATGGGGCAATTAGTTCTTTTAGGGGTTGTCAAGGAAATCATTGAGGGAGGACATGCCTGCTCTTAGCCGTACAGCATGGAGGTAAGTGGAAACGAACAGATTACGCAGAAAAGCCATTAGCCACCCGATGATAAAACCGGAAACAAAACCGTAAATCAATCCAATCACGCTTCCTTGCAATGACACCGAGTAACCAATGAAGTACTGGCTAAGTAATCCGAGGTTAGGCCCAACCTGATTGCCCCCCTTGATGACCAAAACAACGGTCGCGGCAAATACTGAAAACCCGAATAAAATCCCAACCGCAATGCCCAGAGCTACCTTATCTAGTTTGGCAAACGCTTGAATAAGTAGTTCATCGGAAGCGCTGGACGCGCCGAGTGATGCAGCTTCACTGAGTGATGGTTCCATACTCTTGGGCTTTCGATATGAAGTTAATGCAAGGATGCCGTTTAAATCTATTGCCCTCAGAACAGATGACCGGGTTGCGCTTAAAAGTTGATTCAACTGGCTCAGAAAGGCACCCTAGCGTATCGGGCGTAACCGATTGCAAGCAGCACTTACCTCAATAGTCGTTTGAAACTTACAATAACGCGGTTTTTCCCAGTTTTAAAGGGCCAAAATTTGAGATGGTCACGGTTTGACTGACACGAGTGTTAGAGAATGAACTCTAATTAACACGACGATCTCTGATAAGCCACGACGCAAGTACGACGACGAGTTCAAGCGACAAGCCGTGCAGATGATTGCCAACGGGCAGCCGGTGAGTTCGGTCGCGCAGAGTTTAGGCA
>JAIVJP010000378.1 GCA_020199975.1 Acidobacteriota bacterium | reverse complement strand
TTGGCGACGCATCGTGTTGCGTGGTGGCGAGAAAGGCCTCATTACCATCGAGGCGCTCAGTGCGCGCGTGTGGCTGTGGGACGGCCAAGAAGACCACGCCCGGCGTTGGCATCTCTTCCTGCGGCGCGAAATCGATCGTCCCGACACCGTCAAGTTCGCGCTCTCCAACGCCAAGGCCGATACCTCGCTCCATCAACTCGCCTCGATGCAGGCGGCACGTTTTTGGATCGAACACGCCTTCCGAGAAGCCAAGGACTGCCTGGGGATGGCTCAGTACCAAGTGCGCAAGTGGAACGGATGGCATCATCACATGGCGCTGGTGATGTTGGCGATGAACTTTCTGCTCAAGGAACAGCTGGCCCATCGAGTGGCGGTCAAGGACCTCACTCTCTCGGACCTTGTCTTCGCTATCGATGCCCTTCTGCCTCATCGCGCCCATGACCCGGACTCCGTGGCCGAGCTCATCGCAGAACGACACCAACGACGACAGAGCGCGCGTGAATCCGCCTATCGAAAACACAACGCAGCTCTATTAAACCCATCGGCGGAGTGACAAAGTAGAATTAAGGAATGCCGAATATTGGCTCCAGACCGAACTGCAAGCGCCCGCGTTTCCGATCGCGCTTAGGGTGTGCGCGTTTGGCGTTGCCGGCGAGATAGTCGATCCCCCATGCAAAAGCGTCGAGGAAGGGATTGTCGATTCCTGAGATCAATGCGCGCATGATGCCGTGGAGGATATGAACGGCGCACATGGCAGCCTTGCGGGTGGAGGTCTCGACACCGGCCACGACCTGGGCCGTGTGGGCCAGGAAACGCTTGAGCGCGGCAGCGCCGATGGCCGCCCAGATGAGCCCTTCGACGATGGCGGGGTTCTGGGTATCGAAGGCATGCAGGTTCGCATAGGACTTCCATTCCTTGAACAAGAGTTCAACCTGCCAGCGCAGCCGATAGGCCTTGGCCACGTCGTAGACGCAGTAGCGCTCCGGTGGGAGATTGGTCGCCAAGTACTGAAACTCCCGGGTCTTGGAATTCCAAGTGACAATGAGGCGACAGTCGAGCCACTGGTCCTGGATCTGCCAGCGCACCCGCAGATCCACCGCCCTCCGCTTCGCGATGCGAAGCGTTTTGAGTGGTTTACCGCAGAACTGTCTGATCCGCTGGCCTTGGGCATCAAAGGCCTCCAACACCTTGGGGTTCAAGCCCTTGGGGGCACGGATGATGAAGCTAGCCCCGGCTTTGCTCAGTGCAGAGAGATAGTCCCGGTCTAAGTAGCCGCGGTCGGCCAAGAGCAACGAGCCCCGAAGACTCGAGGCCTCGGGCAGCGCGGCGCGCTCGCTCGCGGTGTCGGCCGTCAGGGTCACTTTGGAAAGCGATTCGTCCAGAAGGTCCAAGGTCGTATGCAACTCGACCGCTGCGGGCTTCACCTTCTTGAACCGTCCCGGAAAGACCTCTTTCAGTGCATCCTTGATCGCGAAGGAACTGCCGTCCTGGATGACGATGCGCCGAAACTCCGAGAAGGCACCCCCCTGTGGCATGCCGAGCACGCGGATCACGAGCGTCTCCAGCAACCGCCGAGCCGTCTCGCGCATGAACCCGGCAAACTCGCGCTTGGCCAGTTGGTCGTAGAAGGGCTTGTATTCCATGGTATAGCCGAAGAGCGCATTGAACCCCCTTTGCAGATCCGCCAAGCTCTCGACCCGCGTCCCCGCAAACAGGGCCATCAGCGTCATCACCATCCGGTAGGGTGTCAGTTGCCGCACCCGATGGCAGTAGCGCGTGGCCTTGCCTAGCTCGTTGAGCATGCCCTCCGAGAGCGCCCTCTTGAACTTCGCCGCGAACATGCTAACTTTTCCCCGCTCCATCCGATCCTCCCGATCTACTTTGTTTGCCGATAAAGTCGATCAGATCGGGTGGAGCACTAAAAGTTCCGCGATTTATTTATTCCATTATATCATCCACTTATAAGATCCTACCTATGAACCCGACTTAGCCGATTCGCGCTCGTTTTCCGGCTTTGGGGCGACGTCGCCATTGGTAACTATTTGTTTTGTAAATCCGGCTGCGCAACAAATCTGCGAAAATCGGCTGTAGTGAAGACCTTGGTTGTTTTCAAGAGAGGAATTCTGTGCATAATAAGTGGCCGTCATGTTTCTACGCGCCACGACCCGCAGGAAGGACGGCAAAGAGCACCGCTATTGGAGCATTGTCGAGAACAGGCGCCTCTCGGACGGACGGGTGCTGCAACGCCATGTACTGTATTTAGGGGAGATCAACGCCTCGCAGGAATTGGCGTGGCGTAAATCGATTGAAGTATTCGAAGACGGTGCAAAGGTGCCGCGCACGCTCGCGCTATTCCCCGAAGATCGGTGTGAGGGGGTCGTGCCGGATGCGGCGGTGGTGCGGCTGCGGCTTCGTGAGTTGCGGTTGTGCCGGCCCCGGCAATGGGGTGCGTGTTGGTTGGCGCTTTGGCTGTAGCAAGAGTTGCGGTTGGATGAGTTCTGGGGCAAGCGGCTTTTGCCGAGCCGCAAGGGCACGCGCTGGGATCAGGTGCTGTTCGTGCTCGTGGCCTACCGACTGCTCGCGCCGGGCAGCGAGTGGCGGCTCCATCGGGAGTGGTATGAGCGCAGCGCCTTGGCGGATCTGCTCGGTGCGGATGCGGCGCTGTGCGATATTCACACGCTCTATCGGTGTCACGACCGGTTGCTCGAGCACAAGCGCGCGGTGTTTGATCACCTGGTGGATCGGTGGCGGGACCTCTTCAACGTCTCCTTCGACGTGCTGCTCTATGATCTGACGAGCACCTATTTCGAGTGCGATCCGCCACCGGCGGACGACGCCAAACGCCGGTTTGGCCACTCGCGCGATCGGCGGTCCGACTGTGTGCAGGTGGTCATTGCCTTGGTGGTGACACCGGAGGGGTTGCCGCTGGCCTATGAGGTCTTGGCGGGCAATACCGCGGACAATACCACCTTGCGCGACTTCCTCGCACGCATCGAGGGGCAGTACGGCCGCGCGCAGCGGATCTGGGCGATGGACAGAGGGATCCCGACCGAAGCGGTGCTCAAGGAGATGCGCGAGAGCGATCCCCCGGTGCATTACCAGGACGGGGAACTCTATGTCTACGCGCAGAGCCGGGATCGGGTGGCAAAGGAACGGGCCATTCGGCGGCGGAAGCTCAAGCGATTGTGCGCGCGTCTCAAGCAACTCTCGCTGATGACTCTCACGCGCGAGGCGCTTTTGATGAAGCTCGGCGCCGCGCGCCAGAAAGCCCCGTCCGCGTGGCGTCTGGTCGCAGTCGAGCTCACCGAAAAAGAGGCCACGTTCCGCTATCGGCTCCGCCGTGACAAGCTCCGACAGGCTCGTCGGCGCGAGGGTCGCTACCTCCTGCGCACCAATCTCACGGAAACCGATCCCGCGAAGCTGTGGCACTTCTATTTGCAGCTCGTCGCGGTGGAAGAGGCCTTCAAGAACCTCAAGGGGGATCTGGCCATCCGTCCCATCTTCCATCAACTCGATCGACGCATCGAGGCACACATCTTCATCGCCTTCCTCGCTTATTGCCTGCACGTCACGCTGAATCGACGATTGCACCCCCTGGCGCCGGGGTTGACCCCGCGCAGTGTGATCGAGAAGTTTGCCGCCGTGCAGATGCTTGATGTGCACATACCGACCACCGACGGTCGGGAGCTCGTCCTCACCCGTTACACCCAGCCTGAGCCCGCGCTGACGCTGCTGTTGGACAAACTCGCGCTCGATCTGCCCGCCCAACCGCCACCGAAGATCACCGCCCAGCCACTTCTCAGCCACCGCCCTGTAGTGCAGACCTAGGGGGGTCCCTATGACTGATATCAATCACTTAGGACCTCGGTACCCCCCGAATCGGCTAAGTCGGGTTAGCACCGCCGCCCCCGCAGCGCATCGATGT
>JAIVJP010000090.1 GCA_020199975.1 Acidobacteriota bacterium | reverse complement strand
TGCGATCACTCAGGTTGCGGCCGGCCTCGGGCAGCGAGGATTCAAGAAAGGTGACGTCTTTGGGATCTTAAGCCCCAATGTCCCTGAGTACGCCATCATTTTCCACGCGGTTGCAACACTGGGTGGCATCAACACGCTGCTTAATCCTCTGTACACAGAGCATGAGGTTGCTCATCAGTTGAAAGATGCCGGGGCCAGATTTCTTGTTACTGTGCCGGCGTTCGTCGAAAAGGCTCTCCAGGCTGCTGAGGCCGCGCAGATTGAAGAACTGTTTGTCTTTGGCGAAGCAGAGAAAGCAACTCCTTTCGCCTCGCTGTTCGCGGCCGGTGGTCAGGTTCCCGCTGTGAAGATTAATCCACGGGAGGATCTAGTCGCACTACCTTATTCCAGCGGGACCACCGGCCTTCCCAAGGGCGTGATGCTTACGCATTACAATCTGGTCGCGAATATTTGTCAGATGGCGGGTCTGGAATACTTCACCGAAGACGACACGCTGATCTGTGTGCTACCTCTTTTTCACATCTACGGCCTGGTCGTCATTCTAAACATGGGACTCTATACGGGCGCGACTATCGTTACCCTGCCTCGTTTCGAGCTGGAGCAGTTTTTGCAATGTATCGATGATTATGGCGTGACGCTAGCCCATCTAGTTCCACCTATTGTGCTGGCCTTGAGCAAGAGCCCCCTTGTCGATAACTATGATCTGTCTACGCTAGGCACGATCTTTTGCGGTGCCGCGCCGTTGGATGAGAATCTGACGCGCGCCTGTATGGAAAGGCTTAACTGCCAGATCCGGCAGGGCTATGGCATGACCGAGACAAGTCCCGTGACTCATTCATCGCCCTCCGATCCCTCCCAGGTTAAGTTTGGGTCTGTCGGTGTCTGCGCCCCAAACACTGAGTGCAAGATTATTGATCTGGAAACCGGGCTCCCGCTTGGGCGAAACAAAGAAGGCGAGGTTTGTGTACGTGGCCCACAAGTCATGAAGGGCTATCTCAATCAAGCTGAGGCGACCACCCAGACCATCGATGCGGAAGGTTGGCTGCATACTGGCGACATTGGCTACGCCAACGAGGACAATCACTTTTTCATCGTGGACCGGGCCAAGGAACTCATCAAGTACAAAGGATTTCAGGTGCCTCCGGCCGAGCTTGAGGCGATCTTGTTGACGCACCAGGCAGTTGCCGACGCGGCCGTGATTCCCTGCCCCGATGACGAAGCCGGAGAAGTGCCGAAGGCTTTCGTGGTATTGAGAGAGAAGGCTACTCCAGAAGAGATAATAGCTTTTGTTGCAGAGCGGGTAGCCCCATACAAGAAGATAAGAAGCGTTGAGTTTATAGATGAGATTCCGAAGTCTGCATCTGGCAAGATTCTGCGGCGGATGCTGGTCGAGCGTGATCGCGAAAGGGCCTAAACTCTCACCTCACCCTTCGCCTGAAAGTCAAGGTTTATTTGGCCCATGAGCGAGATCACGTCGCCTGAGAAGGTCCGCGGCGACATCCTTCCCCCGCTTTTGCTTGAGTCAACGGTGCAGTCGCTCGACCACATCCCGCCGCGGTCAGGGAGACTCCCCAAAAACTGCCTTGACAGTGTGCGCCTCCGTGCTTAGAGTTTTGTCCGAAATCACCAGATATGGAGTCGTCGGTTGAATTTTAACGAGTCGGCTTTATTACCGGACTCGTGTGTTTTTCCTCGCCGTCGCTGGCGTCCGATGTCGGTGGTGCCTGCGCGAGTCTCCCCGCAAGTCGGTATTGCTTCAGGTAGAGCTTGATTACATCAAGCTTGTCGTGTCGGAAGCTGTAAAGATCCGAGTCACACAACTTTGATTCTTTCTTCAAGGAGAACTTGTATGTTGCAAACACTTCGTTTAAAGAGAAGCGGGAGGAAATTTATCAGTCTGACGCTGACTCTAATGTTGGTGGGTCTCGGTTTGCCGAGTTTCGCGCCATCGTTCGCACGAACGGCCCCGAAGACCACTCTTGCTCAAGACCCGCTCATACCCGTCATCTTACCGGGTTCCGCTTATCGACAGACGAATCTCGTATCGGATGTTCCGGGCATTGCCTTCGTCCAAGATCCACTGCTCGTTAATCCCTGGGGCATTTCCATGACCTCCTCAAGCCCTTTCTGGGTGGCCAACAACGGCACGGGCACCTCGACGCTCTACCGCGGCGACGTCAGCGGCTCGCCGCTCGTGAAGAACCCGGGCCTCGCCGGGATCACGATCCCCGGAGTCCCTGTCGGGCTCCCCACAGGCACGGTCGCCAACCCCTCGACGACGGACTTCGTCGTCACTTCTGGGTCGGCCAGTGGCCGGGCGAACTTCATCTTCGCCTCCATCACGGGCCACATCACGGGCTGGAACCCGAACGTCCCGGCCGCGGGCTCGACCACGGCCGTGATCGCCTCGTCGCCTCCGGGCGGCCCCTTCAGCCGCGTCTACACCGGCCTCGCCGTTGGCAACAGCGGCTCCGCGAACTTCCTCTACGCAGCCGACATTGCCAACGGGAAGATTGATGTCTTCAACAGCACTTTTACCCTGAGTACCCTCGCCGGGAACTTCACTGACACGGCCCTTCCGGCACTGCCGGCGGACTACCACCCCTTCAACGTCCAGGCCCTCGGCGGCGAGCTGTACGTTACCTACGCCAAGGTTGATCCGATGACGGGGCTGGACATCAAAGGCTTCGGCGCGGTCAGCGTCTTCGACTTCAACGGCGTCTTCAAGCGGCGCATCGCCCTCAACGGCCCCCTGAGCGCGCCGTGGGGTCTCGTGATAGCGCCCGCCAGTTTCGGCATCTTCGGCAACGCGCTGCTCGTCGGCAACTTCGACTTCGACGGGGCAGCGAGAATCAGTGCCTTCAACCCCACCACGGGCGCCTTCCTCGGGCAACTTCAAGACCAGAGCGGTACAACCATCAGCATCGATGGGCTGTGGGCGATTGTCTTCGGCAATGGCGGCAACGGGGGTGACGTCAACACTCTCTACTTCGCCGCCGGGATTGGTGAAGAGGAGCACGGACTCTTCGGCTCTCTAAAGCCCACGACCGCTTCGGCTACCTCACTGATTCAGCTCTCCACTAATGACTACGCTATCGGCGAAGGCGGCGGCCACATCGACATCACCGCCACCCGCTCCGGCAACGTATCCGGCACCGCGACAGTGAACTATGCGACTTTCGACGAGAGTCGGCCCGCGCACGCGTCGCAGAAGAGTGATTATGAAATTGCGCTCGGCACGTTAACCTTCAAACCCGGCGAAACAAGCAAAACTTTCCGCATCCTGATCGTTGACGACGGGTTCGTGGAAGGTAACGAGGAGATAGGTCTGGTCCTGAGCAACCCAACGGGTGCCGGTGTAGGTTTAGGGAGCCCGAACACTGCGGCATTGACGCTGCTCGACAACGACTCAAGCTCCCCAACTACTAATCGCATCGACGAATCGCAATTCTTCGTCCGCCAGCAGTACCTCGACTTCCTCAACCGCGAGCCGGATGTGGCGGGGCTCAACTTCTGGACGAACAACATCGAAGCCTGCGGCGCCGACGCTCAGTGCCGGGAGGTCAAACGGATTGACACCTCGGCGGCATTCTTCCTCTCCATTGAATTTCAAGAGACCGGGTTCCTCTCCATCCGTACGCATAAGGCGGCGTTTGGGAACCTCCCCGGTACTCCGGTTCCGGTCCTGTACGGGCAGTTTATGCGCGACACTCAGGCGTTACAGAGGGACTTCGTGTTTGGGGCGCCCGGGACTCTCACCCAGCCAGGTAAGGCACTTCGTCGTCAACATGACGAACGCTCAGGAGATTCCGCCAGCCAATCCCACCGCCACTGGTGGAGGTCCAAGGCCGGCGTCCTTCGGAACGGCGAGGTTGACCTTCAACGACGCGCAGACTTCGATGACGTTTAGGTCCACGGTCACTAACATTGACTTAACAGGCTCGCAAACGCCCGGCGAAACGAACGACAACCTGACCGCGGCCCACATCCACGCAAGTGCGGCCCCCGCCGATCCGCCTATTAACCGGGGCGTTGTCTGGGGCTTTTTCGGCGCTCCGTTTAACGATAACAACCCCAATGATCAGGTGGTGATTCCGTTCACCACCGGGGTCGGAGGCCAAATCAATGGGGAGTGGGATGCGCCCGAAGGCAATAACACTACGCTGGCAGCGCAGTTGTCGAACCTCCGAGAGGGTCGCGCCTACGTCAATTTCCACTCGACGCAATTCCCCGGCGGGGAAGTACGCGGCAATATCCCGGCCGCGACATCCTTCCGCGACGGACTCGTCGCCGGGCTGAACGCAAACCCAGCCACGGAGACGCGCGCCACCGTGCTCCGTAAAATCGCGGAAGCTGAGGAGTTGGGACTGCGTGAGTTCAACAGCGCGTTCGTCCTGATGGAGTACTTCGGCTACCTGCGGCGTGACGCGAATGCCCCACCGGACACGAACTTCGACGGCTTTAACTTCTGGCTCAACAAGCTGAACGCCTTCAACGGAGACTTTCGCGCCGCTGAGATGGTTAAGGCGTTCATTAGATCAAGCGAGTACAGACAGAGGTTCGGCCCGAACTAACCTCTTAATACTTGCTGGTCATTGAGAGCCCGTCAGCAACCTGGATCCGTAACTTGGTTGCTGACGGGCCTTTTTCCCCGCAGACGACTAATAGGGAGCCGGAACTAGATGCTTTAGCACTCAACCTTGAACTACCCCTCAAGATGAGGAAATTGCAGGTTGGGAAGCTGGGCAAAGCGCAGCGCGCCCACCTTCCTAACCTGCAAATTTGCCAAAGCTGGAGAGTCGTCTCAAGCGTTGAGTGGCGGCGGATCTGGAGCGGGGTGAACGGCCACCCAACCTGTGGGTGCAACGCGGGAGTTTTTGATACAGTCTCAGTGCTGGACTAGTATAGCCATTCGTTTGTGCGGACGACTAGGCACCGTCAGATCACTAAGCATATGACACCAACAAATTCTCGATTGGCTTCCATGACGTCCGGAAAACACGGCATAATGAACTCCGGGCCTTAAGTCGCCCCGTTGAAGAGATCATTTTTGAGGTAATCCCATTGTTGGTTTCTAGAGGCCTTACAATCTTTTTCTGAGTGAAAGGACTATAACTAGATGTCCCCTGAAGTCGTTTCGAAAGCGGTGAGGGCCTATTTTGAAGCCATCCGAGCAATGGACCAGGAGGCATGGGTGAATACCTTTGCCGAAGATGCGGTTAGCTACGATCCGGTAGGAGCACTGCCGACCAAGGGTCATGAAAAACTCGGGGAGTTTTTCGAGACGATTACAGCGGCCTTTAAGGAAGTAGGCCTAACCGAAGATCACATTTTTGTGGCTGGAACTGGAGCCGCGGTTAAATGGACTGGCCGAGGTGTTAGCAAGCAGGGGCGCAAGGTACACTTTGAAGGTATCGACATTTTCGACGTTAATGAATCAGGAAAGATTCAGACCCTGCACGCTTATTGGAATCCCGCTGAAATGCTTGGGCAACTTTAAGATCTGAACTTATTGCGGTATATTTTGCTTCCTGTTTGTTTGGAGATCCGATTCCCTCCCTTTTTGAAAGGAGTACCAGAC
>JAIVJP010000377.1 GCA_020199975.1 Acidobacteriota bacterium | reverse complement strand
CAAACGTGTAGAGACCTTCCGCACGGAAGAACTTGTTGAGCCCCTGCATTTCGGGCGATGTGCCGTTGAAGGGCGCCATGGGCTCGAATGTCTCGGGATTTCGCACCACCTCGACAATTCCGAAGAGGCCAATGCTGCGTGTGGCACCTACCGACGGGTGACGACGCTCGAGATCCTCGAGCATGCCGCGCATCACGGCCCCCATGCGCCGCGCATTCTCGATGAGGTGGTCTTCTTCATAGACCCCGATGGTTGCCAGGGCCGCAGCGCAGGCAACCGGGTGACTGTTATATGTGAGGCCGCCGTAGAAGACGTTCTTCTCGAAGTGATCGGCGATGTGCCGACGCATGCCCACCGCACCCAGTTGCACGTATGCGCTCGTCAGCCCCTTGGCCATCGATATCAGGTCGGGCACAACCTTCCAGTGGTCGACGGAAAACCATTCGCCGGTGCGGCCAAAACCGGCCATCACTTCGTCGGCGATGAGGAGGATGCTGTGCTTGTCGCACAGCTTTCGTAACCCCTGCATGTAACCGTCCGGCGGCACGAGGATCCCGTTAGTCCCAGCAACGGGTTCTACAATGATTGCCGCGATCGTCTTCGGACCTTCGAGCTCGAGGATCTCCTCGGTCCGGGCCAGCACGTCCTCCGTCGTGTCCCAGCCTTTTTGAATGCCATGGTAGAAGTCGGGGATGCGGATGACGCCGGGGATGCCCGGCTCCGCTGCCCATCGGCGCGGATCGCCGGTCAGCGTTAGAGCGCCCGCCGTTCCACCGTGGTAAGAGCGGTAACGTGCGGCAATCTTGTGACGCCCGGTGAAAAGCCGTGCGATGCGGATCGCGTTTTCGTTCGCCTCGGCGCCGCCGTTTGTGAAGAAGAAGGCATCGATGTCGCCGGGTGTGATCTCCGCGAGCTTCACGCCCAGGCGAGCGCGTACTTCGGTAGCCATAAAGGGATTGGCATAGGGGAGTGTCGAGGCCTGTTCGTTGATTGCCCGGATCACCCGCTCGTCGCCGTGCCCGATGTTCACGCACATCAGTTGGCTATTGAAGTCGATGAAGCGTTTTCCTTCCGGCGTCCAGAAGTAGATTCCCTTCGCCCGCGCGACGGGAATCGGGTCCACCGCGGATTGAGCGGACCACTCGAAGAGCGTGTGCCGGCGGCAGAGATCTACGATCTGCTTGCCTGTCATGGTTTCGGTAGTGACAGTCATGGGACCGCGATGCTATCCAAATCGCGACCGTTTGACAACGTTGCATTTCTGCCTGAATCCGATTAATCCGGAGCTTCCCAACTTACTCTTGCCCTTTGATTCTTATTCCGTCCGTTAAGCCAGCCTCTTGCAACTCGGCGAGAATGGTGTTCATCTTGACGCGGAAGACGTAATTCTGTCGGACTTCAACGAAGCGCACGATCGCGGCCCGGTCAATGATGTAGATGGATGGATGAGGGATGCCGCTTGTAAGGTGTCCAATCGTTTTTAACGCCATACTGGAGCAAGCTTGTCGAAGCATTTAATCCATGCGCGGTTGAAGGATTGATGTGTCGCACTCTCGTCAGCGTAGACTGGACCGGACGACTCTATGATTGCGATTTCAATCAAATGCTGGAACTCGGCGTTGCGCCGGAGTTGCCCCAATTGATCGCGGATTTCGATCCGCAGGGAGAGATGGCTGGAAAAGCTGGAAGAAATAGGGCGAGAAAGGAAGAAGGAGATTGAAGAGTATCGCCGGGGCCACAACCACTCGGTGTGATGACATTAACGCCAAAGCAAGCCTAACAACGGTGTTGTCAACTTAATCTCGCATTGCTTCGGCTGCACCGCGGGCGCAGGATCATCCTGCGGCGCGGTCGTAAATACCGGATGAGTAGATAGCCGTGAGCTGCCACGCTCATCGAGATTGCCAAACCTGCTTGAAAGGAGTCGCGGGTGTCATCACCGAAATTCATCGCGCTTACCGACTACCATGAGTATCACATTGATGAAATGAAACAGCGTGCAGTTTCATTTTATGAACAGATGCGGCGCAGACGAACTGTGCGCCAGTTCTCCAATCGTCCCGTTCCTCGTGAGATCATTGAGTGCTGTATTCTTGCGGCATCTACAGCACCGAGTGGAGCAAACCTTCAGCCCTGGCACTTTGTAGTCGTCTCCGATCCATCCGTGAAACGCCAGATCAGGGTGGCTGCCGAGGAAGAGGAAAAAGAGTTTTACAACCACCGCGCGCCTAAAGAGTGGCTGGAGGCGCTTGCGCCCCTGGGCACAGACGAGCACAAGCCGTTTCTAGAGATAGCTCCGTATCTGATAGCAATATTTGAAGAACGATATGGAAGGTTGCCGACTGGTGGGCAGGTTAAGCATTACTATCCCAAAGAGTCGGTGGGAATCGCAACCGGTCTGTTAATCACGGCGATCCAACAGGTTGGCCTTGTTTCGCTCACGCACACGCCAAGTCCTATGAAGTTCTTGAATGAAATACTGGGAAGGCCAAGCAACGAATCTCCCTTTCTTTTGTTGGTCGTAGGCTATCCAGGCGAAGGTGCGATGGTGCCTGTCATAAAGAGGAAGAGACTTGAGGATGTGTGTACGTTTGTGTAGCGCACAGCTTGATCGGACGCATCTGATGGTCCCTAAGAAGCTGCTGAAAAACAGATTTGGAGATTTGGAGACTTGGAGATTTGGAGTGCGGTGGCAAGCCCGGGGTCCTCGGCGCGGCAGCCGCGCTGGGGTGGTAGTAGCGCGACGCCGCTTTGGATTGGCGAGCCTTAAAACCTTAAGAAACCAAAGCGGCTCCGCACAAACTGTGATCTGTGCCACAGCTAAGGCTAAGGCGTGCTCGGATAAATCAGGGTCAAAGGATCCGGCAAGGGGATGCGCCGAATCTGTCCGTCCTTCGCAATCTTCGCAAGCGAGTATTGCGGCTTGTCGGGATTGCCTTTGCTAATCTCGTCAATGTTGCCAACGACGAGCACTACCAGTTTGTCCGGCTGGAGGTATTTCTGAGCGACGCGCTGCACATCGTCAGCGGTGATCGCCCGGATGCGATCGCGATAAGTCGTCCAGTAGTCAGCCGGCCGCTTCGTATACTCGTCTTGCGCGAAGGTGCTGGCTACCTGCGCTGCGGTTGCGAAGATGCGCGGGAAAACTTCGATGGCCGAGTTCTTCGCCGTCTCGAGTTCTTCGTTCGTTACCTTGGTTGTGCGTAAGCGGTTGATCTCTTCCATGACGATGTCGATGGCCTGCGATGTCGTGGGGTTTTTCGACTGAAATGACGCCCGGAAGTTGCCGGGATAGTAGACACCTAGCCCGAAGTTTGAACCTGCGCTGTAGGCGAGTCCCTCGTCCGAACGCACGCGCGACGTGATGCGCGAGGTGAAACCGCCCCCACCGAGGATGTCGTTCATGATCTCAAGCGCGTATGCGTCCGGCGAATCACGCAGCGCGCCGGTGTGTCCGATGCTTACACGACCCTGATTCACATCGCCCTTGTGCACGGCATAGACGCCGGCCACGAGAGTATTCGTCGGTTTAGGAACTGCGGGCACCGCCTGCTTGTTGACGAGCCAGCCCTTCGTCGCCGTTTCGAGTTTGGCCAGCATGTCCTTCGTTTTGAAATCGCCAGAGACGGCGAAGATGAAGCCGGCAGGTTGATAATATCTCTGGTGGAAGGCGATCATATCTTCGCGCGTAATGCCGTCGATCGAGGCTTTGGTCATGTCGAAATAAAGCGCCAGGCCTTGATCGACGTCCTTGGCCAGCAGATTAAGGTTAGCGTTGCCCTGGGTCGGGCCGATAAGGTTTATGATGTTTGCCGCCAGAAAATCGGCGGCTTCGTCAAACTCCTCGGCGGTCTTTGAGGTCGTGCCTCCAACACGCATTTGGGTACCGGTAAGCGCGGCGAGCCCTTCTTTACCCGCCGGGTCGAGATATGATCCGGTGCGGACGAGGATCGAAACATTAACCAGCGGCAGGTCGTGGTCTTCGACGAGGTAAGCAACCACGCCATTTGATAGTACATGACGGTACTGATCACGCTTCGGCGGCGTGTAAGTCAGCGTCGTGTATTTCAACTCGCGCGGGTGCGCGGGAATTTGCGGCGTCTGCGTCAGCACGCCTGTGGGCGACAGCGTCAGCAGGACGAGGGCCAGAAGTGCGGAAAGCGGCCTTAGATTCGTGTGGGGATTCCTCAAGCGGTTTCTCATGATTACTGTTTACCTCCTTCGAGTTGCTTGAGCCGATCTTCCAGCATCTTTTTGACCACCTTAATGAAATTCTGTTTGTCGGGGGGAGCAGAGCCCGCTTCTTGTTCGAACCGGGAAAGCATCATTTTGATCTGTTCGGCCTTCGCCTGCGAGAGCGTCCCCTTCATCTGAGCGATTTGGGCCTTCTCCTGATCGGTCAAGCCGGCGAGTGCGGGATCTTCCACGGCGCCGTCAGCCTTCTTCTTCGTGTAGTAGATGGCGATGGTGCGATTCTCAGGTTTGAAGTAGGTATTGGCGACGCGACGAACATCTTCCGGCGTCACAGCCTGGTGGCGCGCCGGATCGGTATTGATCGTTTCCCAGCCGCGGTTGCTGTCGCGCAGCAGGAGTTGGACCATCAATCCGAAGTTTGATTGGATACCACGAAAGTTGTTGGCGGCATACTGGTTCTTCACTTTCTGCAGCTCGTTCGCGTCAACCAACTCCTTCTGCATCCGTTCGATCTCCTTGTAAAGCGCCTGCTCCACTTCCTCCGGCGTTTTGCCGGGTTTCGCCACTCCGGTCAACTCGAAGAGGCCTTCATACTTGCGCCCGTCCTGCCCGGCGCCCGCACTGTTGGCGACTGATTGTTGCAGCACGAGCGACTTGTAGAGCCGTCCCGTGCGACCACTGAGCAGACTGCCCAGGATTTCGAGCGCGAAATCGTCTGGATGGCCTTCGGCAACGGTGTGATAACGAACACGCGCCTGGGGGACGGTCTCGGCCCAGGCGACCATGCGCTTCTCGGCGAGTTGGGGCATCTCGCTTGTGCGTACAGGCTCGGGCGGGCGCGGTCCGCGCGGCAGACGCCCGAAGTATTGCTGAGCGAGTTCTTTGGCGCGCGCCGGATCGACGTCGCCGACGAGGCAGGCGGTCAGATTGTTGGGTGCGTAGTTGATGGCAAAATAGTCGAGCGCTTCTTCGCGCGTGATGCCTTCGAGATCGCTGGGCCAGCCCACAACGGGCCAACCGTATGGTGACGACTGCCAGAACATCGACTCGTATTGTTCATTAAACTTGCCGGTCGGGGTGCTGTCGGTGCGCAGACGCCGTTCTTCGTGGACCACGTCACGCTCGGAATAAAACTCACGGAAGACGGGATTGCGCAAACGATCTGATTCCATCCAGAACCAGAGTTCGAGCTTGTTAGCCGGGACGTTAATGAAATAGACGGTGAAATCGTTGCTGGTGCCGGCGTTCATGCCGGACCCGCCCGCGGTCGTGTAGATACGGTCGAACTCGTCCTTGACCATTAAGTCCTTTTCCCGTTTGGTCAGCTCTTCAAACTTCGCGAGTAGTTCATTGTGGCGCTCCGAACGATGCCTCGGGTCTTTGCTGTCGGAGATTTCGCCGAGCCGTGCTTTCAGGATGAGCGTCTGCTGTTCCTTTCGGAGTTCGGCGCGCACGTCGTCCATTTCCTTTATGAGTTTTAGATTCTCAGCGATGTCTTTTGTGCCGATGGCGTGCGTGCCCTTAAACATCATGTGCTCGAAGAGATGCGAGAGGCCGGTGATACCCGGACGTTCATTGACCGAACCGACGCGAGCCACCCAGCCGGCGGCAACGTTTGGATCGCCCTTGCGTGGTACCAGCAGCAGGCGCATCCCATTGTCCAGGACGATTTCCTGCACCGGCACTTTCTGCGCCGCGGCGAACTGCACGCAGAGTAGTAGGGCCAGAAAACTAATAGAGATTTTTTTCATTCTGCTAATCCTCGTGTATTTGATTGGCGTTGTATTCAATTAGAGCTCGGAACCAGTAAAGCTCCATTAAAAGGGATGAAAAGAAAGTCGGATGGAGAGCTGCGAGAGCTTAACTAACTGATGAGCTTGATCAGGTGACCGCTGCCTAACAATCCACCTCAGACGTTCGAGTCAAGACTTTAGAAGATTAGCTTAAGCCCAAATTGCAGCACTCGCGGTCCGCCTTCGCCCAGACGCGGATTCCCTGCCGTTACGTCGGGCGTTTCGCTAATCGCGCCGAAAGCAGAACTGCTTCTATCCACATTCGGCAAACTAAAATTCGGCCGATTGAAAAGATTGAACGCTTCGGCGCGAAATTGCAGCGAAACATTTTCAACAATCCTCGTCGTCTTGTTAAGCGAAAAATCGAAAATATTGACGGGCGGACCGATAATGGAATTGCGCGGCGCATTGCCGAAAGTTCCGGCTGCCGGAATGCTAAATGCGGCAGTATTGAACCATTGTTCAGCCGTGCGCGGACCGCTGTTCGGATTTCCCGTGAGGTTCGGGCGGTCATTGAGTTCGCCCGTGCCACTCACATCCGTACTCAAAAACGGCGTAATCGGAATACCGCTCGAGGCAGTATAAATTCCGCTTAACTGCCAGCCTTCGGTCAAGCGAGTCTTTCCGAATTTTTCAGGCAGAAAGTTCAAATCATAGACGAAGTTGAGGGTGAAGCGATTCCGCACGTCGAAACTTGAAACGGCGCGTTCCGCTTGCAGATTATAGCTATCCTGCGGAAACGAAACGCCGCGTGTGCCGCCGTAAATTCCGTTGGAAGCATCGTCAGTTGATTTTGACAAAGTGTATGAAACATTCAGATTCAGCCCGCTCGTCAAACGCTGTCGGATATTTGCCTGAAAAGCGTTATAGCTGGAATTTGCAGAAGTCTCAAGATAGTTGATAAACGAATATTGCGGAAACTGCGCATTGAACGGACGGCGCGATTGTCGCGTTGCCGCCGGTCCGGGCGTGGCTTGATTGATGTCGCGCACGCGATACAACCGCCGTCCTTGCGAACCGACGTAAGACACTTGCAAAACTGTGTCTCTGATCAATTGTTGCTGCACGTTTGCGTTGTAGTTGAAAATATAGGGTGTGCGCTGGTTGATATCGGTGGCGAAAAGCGCAATGTTCGAGGTTGGCAGTCCCCCTGTTGCCGCGCCAAAAATGGATACGTTCGGACCGTAAGGAATGGTTGCGGCTGCCGGAAAAGCTACGTTGAAAACTCCTAAACCCGGCAGCGGATTCAAACCCAAACTTCCGGGTCCGCCGTTTTGAAAACTTTGCAATAGAAAATAATCTTGCGAAGGCGTGTCGTAATACATTCCGACTGAGCCGCGCACAATCGTTTTGCCTTCGCCCCAAACATCGTAAGCAAATCCAACGCGCGGCGCGAAATTGTTGTAATCCGGGTTCCAGACATTCTTCAAGCCGGCGTCGCCGACAGGGACCAACCCGCGGTCAAACAGAAAATTCGACAGACGGTTTTCCTTTTCCTGCAAAACGCCGAGATATTCGTAACGCAAACCAAGATTCAATGTGAGACGAGACGTAACCTTCCAATCGTCCTGAGCGAAAAACCCGAAGTTGTTGGTAAAAGTCTCGCGGCGCGTTTGTCCGCGTAGCAAAGCCGTGCCGGAAGTCGACACCACACC
>JAIVJP010000089.1:4056-5866 GCA_020199975.1 Acidobacteriota bacterium | reverse complement strand
GCTTACGAGTTTGCTGTCGTGCTCAAGCGATATACTTCGCTGCTCATCCAACGGACGCAGGGTGAGGCCATAATCCTTAAGAGAAGTTTTGTCCCTGAGAATCCTCTCAAGCAACGCGCTCTTGTCTGAGGTAGTTGGTGTGCGTGATGCTTCGCCAATCAGGATCAGATTCGAGTTGCCCTCCTGTTCCAAATCCTTCTGCAGCAATTTCAGCGAAGCAAAGACCGCCCGCGTCGCGCTTTGCTGAGGCTTTACGGAAAACTCTCCCAGGGCTGCGGACGAAAGCGACTCCCGCATCGTTAAGCGCAACGTACGGCCGAGGTCCTCTTTCTTGCTGTGCAGGGATTCGGCCGGAATCTCCGAAGGCTTCTGCACGCGGAGTAACAAAGAATCGCCCGCGCTGCTGCTCAACTCCCGAGCCAAACCGTCGCTCACCAAAATCTCGCGATTCAGCGGCCCCCGATTCTGCTGCCCATGGAATGCCCAGAACCTCTCATCGACTCCATACACCCGAATGCCGGTGCCGAGGCTCCCGCTCGCCTCATGCGTAATTGATCCTTCAAGAGCGATGAGTGGAGCAGTAGCAGCGAATCCCCCACGGGCAAACTCATCGTGATTCTGAATGTCCGCGGCAAGTTGTTCACGGAAGAAACCAGCCGAGGTGACTACATGGTCTGTGTTTCCCAGTCGCTGTAGGAACAGATCACGCAAACTGCCGCGCACGGAATCGCCCACGAGCAACGCTCCCGCGAGCACTGCCACTGCAATCGCTACGCCGGCGATTACCGCCAGATTAGTACGCCAAAAATAGGTGAGGTTCCGCTCTAGGAGCTGCGCGGTTGTCATCAGAGGTTCCGGAGTTGTTGATCGGTTAATTCGTAGCGGAGGGGAAATGTGGCTGCCAGCTCGGCATTGTGAGTCACCACAACCAGAATTGTTTCCTGTTGCTGATGCAGCGCAAGGAGTAGAGAAGCGACCACTTCCGCCGCCTGGTGATCGAGATTGCCGGTTGGTTCGTCACACAAAAGGAGTTGCGGTTTCATAACCAGCGCGCGAGCCAGCGCCACACGCTGCTTCTCGCCTCCGGAAAGTTCTGCCGGGCGGTGCTCCAGGCGGTCTTTCAATCCCACCTCAGTCAACAACAGCCGGGCCCGTTCGCTATCATGCCCGTCTTTCGATACAAGCGTCGGAGTCAGAACATTTTCGATCACAGAACACTGCGGCAAGAGGCAGTGGTCCTGAAAGACGAAGCCAATCTCACGATTGCGGAATGCGGCCAGTTCCTTCTCCTTCAGTTGAAAGGGATTCTGACCGTTGAAGGTGACTGTGCCGCTCGTGGGTGGCTCCAGCGCGCCCATCATGTAAAGCAGCGTACTCTTGCCGCTGCCGGACGGGCCCATGATCGACAACGCGTCGCCACGCGAAAGCGAGAGTGAGATCGCGGAAACTATCTTGAGGGGCCCCTGAGGAGTTGGATACTCTTTGGAGACGTTCTCAACCTTCAGCACAACCCCCCCATTACTACCTGCAATAAAGAAATCTGCCACAGATGAACACGGATATGCACGGATAAAGAACTGAAGATAGAGAATGCGTTACTGCTATATGAGCACCTCTTCTGATGCTTGTCTGTCAGTTCTGCCACAGATGAACACGGATATGCACGGATAAAGAACTGAAGATAGAGAATGCGTTACTGCTATATGAGCACCTCTTCTGATGCTTGTCTGTCAGTTCTTTCTGATCCGTGCTTATCCGTGTTCATCTGTGGCCTAGGCTCATTTCTTGTCACACTCTTATAAACTTCGAG
>JAIVJP010000089.1:0-3933 GCA_020199975.1 Acidobacteriota bacterium | reverse complement strand
GCCGCCCGTCTTCTCAACGATCTCAGTAAACGCCCCGCGTCTCGGCTGCACTACCGGCACACCGCAAGCCATTGCCTCAAGCAGAAAAATTCCTTTTGGTTCGTTGTACGTTGCCGGCACGGAGAGCACGTCGAGTGTTCGTAGGAACGAAATCTTCTCCTCGCGATCCAGCACACCGTGGTAGTTAAACTCCGCGCCCAGCCCCGCGTCTTTCATGGCTTGTTCAATCTCGCTCAGGTAACTCTTATGTTCCGGTGCCATGTATCCCGCCACTTCCAGCCGCGCTTCAGGAATGCGCCCGTCCGCGCGCAAGTGTCGGTAAGCCTCGGCGAGAACATGCAAGCCTTTTTCCGGCGCGACCCGTGCGAAAAATCCCACCGTAAAAGGCTGCGATGACTCACGTTCCCTTTTTTCATACCCCTGCAGGTTGATGCCAAGCGGCACAACCCGGATCTTTTCCGGCGGGATATTCAGATATTCCGGAACAAACTCGGCGTAATATTCGCTCACGGAAATAAAAGCATCGACGTGCTTGATATTCGCCCGGATGAGGCTAAGAGATTCGCTTTTGTACCTCTCCTCAAGTCCTTCAAGAAAAAGATCTTCGCCCTTCAGCATCGAGACGGTCAGCTCACCCAGCATCTTCGGATTCGTTGAAATAGAACGGCGCGATGCCCGATGCAGCATGGCCTTCGAATCCCAGAGTCGGTCGAGCCACCGAGGCGACTTGCGAAACAGTGGCAAGTATTGTTGGAGATAGACGCTGATACCACCGAAGAAAACTTTCTCCTGGCTCACATTCGGTTCATCCGTAAGCGTGGGAGTGTAGACAGGAATTAGGGTGACATCGTGGCCGCGAGAAAGCAGCTCCGCTGCCAGGGCGTTGTCGCGCAGACAACTCCCGCAATACATCTGACCTGCGCCACCTGTTAAATAGAGAATCCTCACTGCAAGTTTTCAGAAAGAAACAGCGCGCTGGAAAGCCCGTCGCGCGTACAGATGTTCGAAGAGATTGCCCTCGTGCGGCTGATCCCAGCTCACCTGGTTTGTAGGCACCGGACCAACGTTCAGGCGACCTACATTTGGTGAGGAGACTAGTCGCTGGACTAGTTCCGGATCTCGAGTAATTGCCGTGACCACCAGGCTCGGTTCCAGTGTTTCCGTAAGCTGCTGTTGTGGGACGTTCACGACGCTGGCGAAGGGGAACAGAAATTCCTTGTTGGCGAGCGGATGAGCCGGGTCCTCGCAGTAAACTATGGTCGGGAGCAGATACGAGCAAGCGTTCCAGCTCACCAATCGCTCCTCCTTCCGGTGGGTGGCGGTAACGTCGCGAGCGCCTGGCTCTGCCAATCCTTGATCGATGATTTGTGAGATGCGTGAAGCGACATGGGGATCTGCGAAAGGGGCTAGTTGTGCCGCTTCGTCCTCAGCAGCTCGCGGAAAGATTCTCGCCAGACGTTCTGCCAGCGCCTCGCTGATCTCTTCGGCGTGCGCGGGAGTCCAAACGGCTGATGCATTAATGCAGGAACGCCCGCCATTTTCAACAATCGACGCGACCATCACATCCAGATACTTCTCCCATTCATCGACGCAATCTTCGCCCAGAATAACTTTGGTGTAACCCGGGCCGTGAATCTCCACGCGGGAGTCACTCTCCCACAAACCGATCGCAGAGGCATCTCCGAACATCATTCCCCGTCCACAACTGCGCAGGATCTCTCCAGCGGCCGCGTGATCCGCAGGATAGAAACTGAATGCTTCTTTCGGTGCACCCGCTTTAATTAGAGCTTGCACAATTCTGTGAGGAGTCCACGGCTCGACGCTGCCAGGCTTCAGAACCAGGGGAATTTTTAGCGGGAAAGCCGGAATCCAAAGGGAGTGTACGCCAGGGGAATTATTTGGCAACACGACCCCCAGGGATTCTGCGCAGGGAAAAAAACTGACGGCGTGGCCCTCAACTTCTCCGAAGCCACGGTCCAAAACTTCCCAATCAATGTTGCGGGTCAATCCGTTCAGCACGTTTTCCATTTCGGCGAGCATGCTGCGGATCTTCTGCATGTTTTTCCGGACCATCACGTGTGGCAAACCGGTCGTCGCCGAAACTTGCTTTACATAGTCTTCCGGTGTCTGCGGCTCCGTGCCCAGCAACAGAGTGTCGCTCAGGAAGTGATTAGCCGCGCGCCGACACATCGCCACTAACTCGGCAGTTGAAAACCGCGCCAGTTTGACGCGGGCCATTGCTTGATCGCGAAGATCACGCCGAATCAGACCCGCATTAGCTTGGCTGACCTCGACAAAGATTTCACGTGTTTGGTGGTGCGGAATGAGCGCAACATCAAGACTGGTGTATGGCTCGCCGCGGCGAAGTAATGGAATTCTAATCATTTCCAATTTCCAAATTCCAATTGCCGATTGTATTTTGACTCACCGATGAGCTCAGGACCCAGCGATGAGCTTAAGTTACGATTCCGTGATTCAATTGCCATTGCAAAGCCAATCGGCAGATTGGCAATCGGCAATCGGCAATGTTAGTAGACTCCTTCGACGACGGTGCCCTGCAATCCGGCGAAGGGTCTCACATTGCGTACACCGTCCCACGGATAAAGCTCGCATGGTGGTTCGCGTTCTGCTGCGTCCCGCTCAAGGAAGCGCGGCATAAAAAACTCTTTCGTTAACGTTGTCAAACGAACACGACCGGTCTCGCCATAATTAACAACCCTATCTGGATTATCCGGATCCACTACCTCAATCATCGCACGTGGGAGGGGCGGGTAGTAGATAATAGCGTAGTTGTCTTCTGGGATCCGCGGTTTGTGTACGGCCAAACCCATTAAGGTGTTGCCGTAGGTCGCGGCAAAGTATGCCCCGTCGAGCAGCTCTTCGACTGCGAAACGATGAAACTGTGGCGTCATCTCCGTGCCGCCACAAAAGACGCCCGTGATGCCGAGCTTCTTGAGCGAGACCTTCTCGCACAATGCTTCCAGCAGTTTGGGAGTCGTGAACAGGCAACGAATGTTGTCATGGGCACGCAGCAGAGTGAGACCTTGCTCAATCACGTGCTGCTTGTACTGCTCGGCCATCTTCGGCTGGCCCATCTTCAAGAGCTTGATGACCCAGCGCGGATCGAGATCGACCATGAAACAGATACCGCCGCGATGCTGCGTCAGGTGTTCGACCGCCAGTCGCAGCCGGCGTGGGCCGGTGGGACCGAGCGATAACCAGTCAGCTCCCTTGGGAAAGTACTCATCGGGCAGCGTCGCGCTGAAGGCTTCGTAGTCGAGACGAAAGTCCTCGATATTGATTCGAGATTTTGGAACGCCTGTGCTGCCGCCCGTTTCGAACGTATAGACCGGGCGACCGGCATAACCTTTGGGCACCCAGCGGCGCACCGGACCACCCCGCAACCATTCATCCTGAAACGGGCCTAACTTCGAGAGATCATCGTAGGTTCGGATGGCCTCTCGTGGATCAAAGGAAATCGTCTGCGCGTAATCCAACCAGAAAGTGCAGCCCGTCTCTGGGTTGAAATGCCATTTGACGACCTCGCGCACCCAGGCATCGAGGGTTGCGCGTGATTGTTTGATGTTTGTTTCAAGCGTCGCTTCTGCGGTTGCCATTTTGCTCCCAGGTTTGGCAGGCGCTAAGTAACTCTCTTTAACGATAAAATACCAGAGGAGGTTTTGAAAACATAACCGGTATAGCGGTACCGACCCTATGGCGAGAACAACGACTCAAGCTAGCGCTGGAGGCGCGGCAAAAGCTCAACCAGCGCCAGAGGCGCGGCAGAACATCAAGACTATCCTGGGGCGTTGCAAGCTTATTGCTTCCGTATGATGGAAGGTTTCGGCGTCCATACCTTCCGCTCCATTAACGACGGGGCAAGGCGCGCTTTGTAAAGTTTCACTGGAAACCCGTGCTTGGCCTGCACCAGGT
>JAIVJP010000088.1 GCA_020199975.1 Acidobacteriota bacterium | reverse complement strand
CAGACGAATGCACGCCAACAGTTCCTGGGGCTGGATGTTCATCTGTTTGTAGCCCATGTGAAAGCCGTGATACGGAACTCGGCGCGAACCTGAGGTGGAGACTAGTTCCAACTCCGCATCATAAACCAGCAAGGCAGGGGGTGAGTCAGCAGCTGGTGAAGCGTTGGCAATGTTTCCACCCAGCGTTCCGCGGTTCTGAATTGCCAGGCCACCCGTTTCGCTTGCGGCCTGGCAAAGCATCGGGAACTCCGCGCGCAAAACGGGATGCAACTGAATCTCAGTGTAGGTTGTCAGCGCGCCGATGGTTACCTGAGCGTTGGCCACCTGGATCCCGCGCAGCTCTTTCAGGTTCCAAATGTTGATATAGTTTTTGTGAGCGAGCTTGCCCGCTTCCAGCATCACCATCAAATCCGTTCCGCCGGCGAAGGGTTTCCAGACGCCGGGCTCACGCGCAAGGAGGTCCAGCGTCTCAGACACTGAACCCGGCGTGAACAGTTGAAATTGAGGAATATAGGCCCGCAACGAGTAGTGTCCTAGTCGGCGGCGACCACGCTTAACGTCAAAACACGATCCACGAAATCGCACGAAACGACACTAACGAGATTTCGAGTTGGTTCGTGTAGTTTCGTGGATCGCCATGTATCAACCCAACCCATGCACACGCAGCAAGAAAATTGCCAACTTGTTTCCAAAGCACAAAGGAAAACTATAATTATGACACTGCCCCCTCATTTGTTTCGCTCTTGTCAGACTTTGAAATGGTTTCGCCGGCGTTCTTTACCTCCGTCTTTCTTTCCTGTTCTCCGACGATCTTTGCTGCCGCCAGCGACAAACAAAGTCTGCGCAGCTGCGACACTCGCTTAAGACGGGTCGTAACTGCCGCGGCCGACATGTCAACTTTCAGCATTAGAGTCTCCAGATTGCAGGACTTTAATGTCGTCCTGATCCTGTCCGCTGCCTCGTAACTTTTTTAGCGAAATCAGCCCGCTGCGCGAGACAACTGATAATTTTCCACCTTCCCAATCCGCTATAGTTCGCGACTCCCATATCGGGAAAATCTCGGGTGTTACCAGAAGTAGATCCAGTGAAAGAAGATCGCCCGATTCCGGGTCGATCTTCGAAACCCGCCGTATCTCAATCACTCCGTTCGCGAAGCTCAAATCCTTTCCGCGAATGTTGTAACCGAGCTTGAGCGCGATGGGCAACAACTTCTCCAGAGATTCCGCAAGGACCAACATGTCGATGTCGATAGTCGAGCGCGGCCGCGCATGAATGGCCATAGCCAGCCCGCCGCATAATGCGTAATCGATTTCATGCTCATCGAGCAGGCTGATCAGCTTACGGAGTTCGTCGTATATATCGAGCTCAGGCATCAACAACCTGTTTCCCGCATGCACGTACAACTGACTCGAAGATTTTCACGTATCCAGTGCAGCGACAGAGATTTCCCGCTAGCCCCGTGCGAATATCTGTCTCGGACGGGTTCGGATTGCGCTCGAGCAGATCCACTGCGGCCATCACCATGCCCGGTGTGCAGATGCCACATTGCGCTCCCCCGTAGTCGATGAAAGCCTGTTGCACAGCATGCAATTGGTCAGCGCCGGCAATGCCTTCGATCGTTTTGATCGACGCGCCTTCGACTTGCGCAACGGGCACCAGGCAACTGTTCACGATCTGACCGTTAATGAAGACTGAACACGCGCCGCACTCGCCTTCCCCGCAACCTTCCTTTGTCCCGGTCAAGTGTAACTGCTGGCGCAAAACGTCGAGTAAACGCTCCATGGGGTATGCCGACAGAATAGCTGGTTCACCATTCACTGTGCAGTGTACTTTGGCTTTCTGATTGCTTGGTTTCATCGCTTAGGATAGTGAGCAGAGATTATCGTGCTAGTCTAAGAATCGCAAAGTCGTGGAACGGATTCACTAGTGACCGTGAAGTGCCAATCGTCAACGATCGAAACACTCATTCAGAAGATCTAAGCTCCCGGACCTTCTTGCTCAGCAACCTTATCGAAGCATAATATGTAACCATGCTTGATTGGGTTAGCTGTCCAGAAGTCCAGCGCACCAGCGAGAAAGTAAGCAGCGCTTGGGTGTTCAAGGGGACTCGTGTTCCCGTAAGGGCCTTGTTCGAGAACCTCGAAGCTGGCGCAAGTATCGATGAATTCTTGAAATGGTTTCCTGGAGTAAAGCTGGAACAAGTCGTAGCTGTGCTCACCCATGCTGAGGAAAGTCTAACTGAAGCGTAAGCCAGTCGAATTCATGCTCCGGAATGAGGATTCTCTTCGACCAGGGCTCCCGTGCCTCTTAAGAACGCCCTTGCGAAGCACGATGTGAAAACTGTGTTCGACATGGGCTGGTCTGACATGGAAAACGGCAAGCTTCTCGGAATCGCCGAAGACTCTCTCTCCGCATTCATCACGACAGATCAACAACTTCGCCACCAGCAGAACCTCGCCGGAAGAAAACTCGCCATTCTTGTACTTGGGACAACAAGCTGGCCACGCATTAGAGAACAACTCTCCAAAGTTACGGAAGCCCTCGAGGAGATGACCGCAGGCACCTATCGTGAGATTGACTTCGAGCGCTGAGTTTCATTCAGGGCGAATGACTCAACAGATCAGTGATTCCATCAACTTCTCCGGCATTAGCGGCACGTGACTGATGCTCACTCCCGTGGCGTTCTCAATAGCACTGAGAATTGCCGGTGCGGCTCCGTCCATCGGCAGCTCACCAATCCCTTTCGCACCGGCCGGTCCGTAGGCGTAAGGGTTCTCTTCAAAGTAAACCCGAATCGGAGGAATGTCGGCCGGAGTGGGAATGATGTAGTTGGTCATCTGATTATTTGCCATGCGGCCGTTTGCCCACACCACGTTCTCAAAAAGCGTGAATCCAATCGCTTGCGCAACGCCACCTTCAATCTGTCCGGCTGCAAGAACGGGATTGATAACTTTGCCAACTTCCTGCACGGCCACGAAATCCTGCACGTGAGCTTCATAAGTAAGCATGTCAACTGTGACTTCCGCCACGTAAACGGCCCAGGCATAAGTGCCATAGGCGTCGCCCTGGTACTTTTCATCGTCCCAGAAAACATTTGGAGGCGGCTGGTATTTGCTGTAAGACTTCAGCGGCCCGTGAGTCTTGATGTATTCATCGCACGCTCTTTGAAATTCTGAGCGCGTGTAGACTTCCTTCAGGTGGCCACTCGCGATTAATGTCTGCTTTAAGCCCAGCACTGCTGACTCGACCAGCTTGCCCACCACCATGCAGGTTCGAGACGCGACCGTCGGCCCGCTATTGGGAACGTTACTGGTATCCGGCTGCATGACTTCGATCAGTTCGTGGTCCAGGCCCAAAGCGTCCGCCGCGATTTGCGCGAAGATAGTATTTGTACCTTGTCCTATCTCCGTGCTCGCGGCGAGAATCCTTACCCGGCCTTCGGGCGTAGCCTCGGCCCCCACTACTGATGCCAAATAGACTTCACCGGAGCCGGTAAATCCTGCACCGTGCATGAACGACGCGAAGCCGATGCCTCTCTTGACGCGGGAGGAAGGATTGTCTGCGGCGAATCTTTCTCTCTTCGCCCGGTAATCTGTTAAATCAAGGGCGCGATCCAGCAACGCCTCCATTTCCACCTTCTCGCGAATCACCTGACTGGTCGCGGTGGTTTGTCCCTCCTGAACAAAGTTTCGACGTCGAAACTCCTCGGGCGTCAACCCGACGGCCTGCGCAACTCTATCCATCTGCCGTTCGAGCGCGAAAATACTCTGAGGCGCGCCGAAACCCCGAAAGGCGCCATGCGGTGGTACGTTGGTCGCAACTGCCTGGCTGCGGATCCGCACGTTCGGACACGAGTAAGGTCCGGCCGCGTGGATAGTCCCACGAGATAGAACCACCGGAGAAAGAGTGCAGTAGGCGCCACCATCGATCACAAA
>JAIVJP010000376.1 GCA_020199975.1 Acidobacteriota bacterium | reverse complement strand
ACGTGACCGAGCATTGGCAACGCTAACTTCTGGAAAGCTTCGGACATGAGGATGTGCGTCAGACCGGAGCGGATGGCCGCGTTACTTTCCGCTAGAGGGCAATAAAGAGCGAGTCTGCTCAACCCCACTACGCCCAATCACGAATACATATCTGCTCTTGGAATTTGGTATTTGGATTTTCGTGAAGCTGAGATCCAGGTTCATGAGCCGGTCACGAAGTCCTTCGCCTCCGTAAAACAGCAGTATGCTCTCCAGCGGCGACCATTTTAACAGGCTCGGTAGTTTTGCCTCGAAGCGATCCAGGGCGCGACAGCTAACAAAGTCAGCTTCCGGGGCCGGGATCTCCTCGAAGCGCTCGGCGATCACCGTGACCGATTTGGACAGTTGGGCACGATTAACCGTCTCGCGCAGAAAAACCGCTTTCTTCTTAGACGACTCAATGAGCGTGACTGTGATATCAGGGCGCGCAATCAAACATGGAATGATGGGAAGGCCAGCGCCCGAGCCGATGTCTGCGACCCTGGCGGCCTGAGGCAGGTGTGGAAGCAACATTAACGATTCCAGTACGTGTCTTATGGCAAACTCACGAGGCGAGCATGGAGCCACCAGGTGCAGGCGTGGGTTCCATTTGGTTAGCAGCACATAGTATTCCGACAAGCGTTCGATCGCGTCGACATTGATTGTTGCCTGATAGACACCGGCCTCGGACACGAGCGCTTCTCTAAACTCTCTAACTTGTGAGCTACTTGCAGTCATTCTTCAATTTTCAATGCACTGTCACCGAAAGTCGAAGCGAGCGCAAAGCCGAAGGAGCAGGCGGGCAGGAGCAGGGGGCAGGAGTGAGCATCTTCCAAGTGTGATTTGACATTTTTCATTGGTTTTTTTCTGAATTTCATTTCGTGGAACGGACACAAAAACGATCACGAGCTCTAAAGGACAACTCCGTAATGGAAGATCTGGCCGAGCAACACGAACACCTTGGGCGCGCGGTCACGCGCATCATTACACACTTTGCTTCGAGTCTGGATTCGCGTCCAGTCGCCACACACGCGACGCCGTCCGACCTGGAAAAGATTTTCGCCGAGGAGCTACCAGAAAACGGCATCGGACTCGACGAAATTCTGGCCCGCTTCACGAGGGATATCTCGGCGCACGCGATGGGCGTGCCTAGTCCACGCTATTACGGCCAGTTTAATCCCACGCCGCTGCCGATCGGGGTTTGGGCCGATGCGCTTTGCTCGGCGCTGAACCAGAATGCCGGGGCCTGGCGCAATGGGCCAACGTCAGCAATGATCGAAGCGCGCGTTATGCGCTGGCTCTGCGATCTGATTGGCTATGGACCGCGGAGCTTTGGCACTCTCGCGAGTGGCGGATCTGAGGCGAATCTCATAGCCCTGAAATGTGCTCGCGATAACGCCCACGCCGGAGTTGTTCACAAAGGGGTTTGTGCGGCGCCGGGCGATCTTGTTTTTTACGCCTCTGAACAATGCCATTACTCAGTTGTCAAAAGCGCGGACATTCTCGGTCTCGGCCGCGACGGTCTGCGCACGATACCCACGGACGATTGGTTTCATGTCCAACCTGACTTGCTGCGAACCGAGATCGAGCGTGACCGCGAAGCTGGGCGGATACCGTGTTGTGTGGTCGGGGTTGCGGGCGCTACCTCGACGGGAGTTATCGATCCGTTAGCTGAGCTGGCGACGATCGCGCGGGAAAACAGTTGCTGGTTTCATGTTGATGCAGCCTACGGTGGGGCACTGGCTTTTTCCGACCAACATAAGTCCAAGCTGAAAGGTATTGAAGAGGCTGATTCGATAACCTTTGATCCACACAAGTGGCTGTTTGTTCCTTTTGCCTGCGGGGCAGTGCTGGTACGCGAGGGCGGACGGGTGCTGCGCGAAGCCTTCGATATCAGTCCGGAGTATCTCAGTGAAGATCGCGGCGGCGCAGACGTCGACTACGACTTTTTCAGATACGGTCAGATGGGAACCCGTCGGTTTAGCTCTCTTAAGTTGTGGATGGCGCTGAAGTTCATGGGCCGAAGGGGTTATGAAGAGGTAATCGAACGGCAAATTGGTTTGACGCAGTATTTGGCGAGCCGCATTGATGAGTTAAGTGAATTCCAGCGGCTGGGAGATGTTGAAACGGCTGTATGTTGTTTCAAGTTTCTGCCCGAAACGGTTCGCAACGCGACCGGGGAAGATCAAGATCGTTTACAACTGAGGCTTCAGCAGCAAATCGAGCGAAGCGGCGAAGCCTTTATCACAACCACCCTGCTGCACGGCCGCAGGGCGATGCGAGTGAACATCAACAGCTTTCTTACCGAGCGCCGCCACCTTGACGATCTGCTAAAATTGTTGAAACGCGAAAGCAAGAAATTAATGGGGGAAAGGGTAAAAAGGGGAATAGGGTAAAAGGGGAACAGAATAACGGGAAAACCGAAAGAATCATTCCCTGTTTCCCTTTTCCCCCGGTTAGTCTTTATGTCCAAGAAAATATTTTCCGATGGAATCCTAGATGAGCGGGTTGCTTTCGTAACCGGCGGTGGAACAGGAATCACCGGCGGTGTCGCGCGTGCACTTGCGGAGGCCGGCGCTCGCGTGGTTCTCGTGAGCCGGAAGTTGGAGCATTTACAGCCGGCGGCTGAGGATATCAACCTGGCCGGCGGGAAGGCGTTCGCGGTGGCTGCGGACGTTCGCAATGCCGAGGAGGTGGGGAAAGCCATTGCTCAGACGGTTCAGCAATTTGGCAAAGTCGATATCGTGGTCAATGGCGCCGCCGGAAACTTTTTGTGCGCGGCGGAAGAGCTTTCGCCTAATGGCTTTGGAACCGTCGTCGACATCGATCTCAAGGGTACGTTCAATGTCTGTCGGGCGGCGTTTGCGGAGCTGAAAAAGAATCGTGGACAGATTTTAAACATCAGCGCGACGCTTCATTACCTCGGCACCCCAATGCAGCTACACGTTTCCGCGGCCAAAGCGGGTGTCGATGCCTTGACACGAAACCTGGCCGTTGAGTGGGGGCGCTACGGTATTCGGGTAAATGCTATTGCACCGGGCCCAATCGGTGATACGGAAGGAATGAAGCGACTTGTGCCGGAGCCAATAAAAGAAAAACTGCGGCAAAAAATACCCCTCGGTCGTTTCGGAGAAATCGCGGATATTGAGAAGGCTGCGGTGTTTCTCTGTTCCGACGCAGCCGCTTATATCAATGGGACTGTCCTGGTGGTTGATGGTGGTCACTGGCTCGCGGCTAATCGGTTGATCTGACAGGCTGAATTCGAAGTTTGCTGCTTTTGGCAGAGTACGAAAGGGTATCGAAGTTGCCGATGCAATCAACGCGGCCCAAACAGACGGCCAGAAGCCGGTTAAAGCGATGCGTATCAGTCGCGCCGTCGTTGCCCAGTGTGGGAAATGAACAGATTCATGCTATAACTTCGACGAAAAATCTTTTCTGGCAGCCGCGCCCGCGAGCGATGTGCTGGCGGTGAACGCTTTTCTGGCGGCCGGGATCGACCAGGATACGAAAGATGAAATCAGCGGCGAAACGGCCATGATAGCGGCGGCGGCGCGAGGCGATTTAGCAATCGTTAAAACCCTCCTGCAGGGCGGCGCAGACGTGAATAGAAAAGATAAAGCCGGCTCAACGGCGCTCTTGCGGGCTCTCGAATACAAAAATGAAGAAGTCGCGAATGCTGTATTGAGCCAGAAGGGTCTTGACCTGAATGGGCAGGGTGCAAACGGCGCGACAGTCTTGTTGTATTACGTTTCTCGCGAGCGCGATGAGATCGTGGCACAGCTGTTGGAGCGGGGCCTGAATTTGAACCTTCAGGACACTGACGGAGACACCGCGCTCCATAGCGCTGCGCAGACAGGCAATGCGACTATCTTGAGAATGCTCTTGGAGAAGGGCGGTGATCCAAACGTTAAAAATCGAGTGGGCGGTACAGCGTTAATGTGGGCCGCCGTCTATGGTCATGAGGAAGTGGCGCGGATTTTGTTGGATAATGGTGCTGACCCGCGCCTCAGAGATGATGATGGAGTGACCGCCTCCGCGTGGGCACTTAAGAATGGACGAGACGATCTGGCTAAGCTGCTCCGCGAGGCGGAAAAGAGAAAGTAGGCAGGAGGCAGGTGCCGGAGGCAGTTGGTCAAAGATTCCCAGCGCGACAATTCCAAGTGCTGCTTGTCATCGACAACTACGACTCGTTCACTTATAACCTCGTCCAGTATCTCGGTGAGCTCGGCGAAACAGTTGAGGTGCGTCGCAACGATGAGGTGACCATTGAGGAGATTGCATCGAGTCTGCAACCCAGCCGCATCGTCATATCGCCCGGTCCCGGCACTCCCGATGATGCAGGGTTGTCTCTGGAAGTAATAAGATGCTTCGCCGGTCAGGTGCCCATTCTCGGAGTTTGTCTGGGCCATCAGGCGATTGGGCAGGCATTCGGAGGCAAAGTCGTGTCGGCACCGGTATTGATGCATGGTAAGGCTTCGGAGATTTGTCACGATGGCAAGACTATCTTCCATGGACTTGAAGATCACTTCCGGGCCGGCCGTTATCATTCGCTGATGGTGGAGAAGGCATCGCTGCCGGTATGTTTGGAGATCTCCGCCTTCACATCAGATGACGTCATCATGGGTTTGCGCCATCGCAAAATGCAGATTGAGGGTGTTCAGTTTCATCCGGAATCAATCCTGACACATTGCGGTAAGCAAATGTTAGCGAATTTCCTCAAACTGTAACTCACGATATGGGTGAAAACGTTTTGCGGGATGGCGCCGTTACGGTGTACCGTGCGCACTACTTCTGCTGGCAGCATTGGCGTGTAAGGCCTGCCCAGCCCACGCAACTTCGGAACGCGCTCTTTATGCTGCCAGCGACAGGGCGCTCTACGTCGCGAAGAATGAAGGACGCAATCGCGTTGCCGTCGCGCCTTTGATGCAGGAAAAACTGCCTGGGGTGAATCCCCTCAAGCGATACCAAAGGAGATTAAGCTATGAGACGCTTTGCACAGTCGTTGACCCTTAGCCTTGGGTTCTTCCTGATCGTTGGAGCCACAGCTGCGTTGATGGCCCAGGAGAACACGGCCGCTGGTTGGACTCCTGAGTTGGCGATGAAAGTTAAAAACATTGGTGCCGTCCGGGTGTCGCCGGATGGCCGGAAGGTCGTCTTCACGGTTAGCCAGGCGATGATGACCCCTGAGAAGAGTGAATACGTCACTCAAATTTGGTTGGCCAACAAGGACGGCAGTGATCCTCTGCAATTAACCTTCGCCGAAAAGTCTTCTGACAATCCACAGTGGTCGCCAGACGGTAAAATGATCGCGTTTACATCGAGCCGGAGCGGAAAAAGCAACCTGTATATCCTCCGCTTGATCGGTGGTGAAGCCGAGCAGACAACCGACGTCAAAACGGGAGTAGGAAACTTCGCCTGGTCGCCTGATGGCAAGCAGATCGCCTTCCTCATGCGCGACGCCCAGAGCGACGACGAGGAGAAGGGCGCAAAAGGCAAAGACGATTCACGTTGGGTTGATGAGAACATCAAGATGAATCGCTTGCATGTGATGAATATCGAAAAGGATGCCAACGGCAAACGGGAGCCGCGCAAACTAACCGGTGACTACAACGTTGATAATGACTTCGACTGGGCACCCGATGGCAAAACAATCGCTTTTACTCGCACCAAAATGCCCAAAGCAGACTATTGGACCACGGGTGATCTGATGGCCGTGGACATGGGAAGCGCAGAAGTAAAGACGATCGCCGCCACCAACGCAGCCGAATCAGGCCCCAAATATTCACCTGATGGTAAATGGCTTCTGTTCGTGGTTTCAGACGATCCACCGCGTTGGGCCGGCTATCGAAGAATGGCGTTTATTCCCACTGGCGGCGGCCCCATGAAACTGCTAGCGGAAACTTTCGACGCGCAGCCTAACGTCATCGATTGGTCGGCCGATGGTAAGAAGATTTACTTTGGCGAGACTAGAGGCACCGTCTCCCGGATCTACTCGCTGGACGTCGATTCGAACGCGATTTCTGAGCTCAACAAGGGAAACGAAGTAATCAGCGTTCCGTCTCTCAATCGCTCGCAGACAATGATTGGTTTCACCTTACAGACCAATGATAAAGCCCCTGAGGCTTATGTCAGCCAGATAACTAAGTTTTCCCCAGTCCAGGTGAGCCGGGCCAATGCAGATTTGCCAAAATTGCCGCTCGGTAAGACTGAGGTGATCAAATGGAAAAGCTCCGACGGACTGGAGGTTGAAGGACTCCTTACCTACCCCGTCAATTATCAGGCAGGCAAACGAGTGCCGCTGCTTCTCATAATCCACGGCGGACCAGCCGGAGTATTTACTCAATCGTTTCTTGCGGGCAGCAGAGGCGTGTATCCCACTGCGGCCTTCGCTGCGCGTGGCTATGCAATGCTTCGCGTGAACCCGCGCGGATCGTCCGGTTACGGGCAGAAGTTTCGGTTCGCAAACATCAAAGACTGGGGCGGAGGCGATTACCAGGATTTGATGACGGGTGTGGACGAAGTAATACGGATGGGCGTTGCCGATCCTGATCGTTTAGGCGTGATGGGATGGAGCTACGGAGGTTTTATGACCTCCTGGATCGTTACGCAAACGAAACGCTTCAAAGCAGCATCGGTCGGGGCGGGTGTTACAAACTTGATGAGTTTCATCGGGACGGCCGACATCCCCAGCTTTATCCCGGATTACTTTGGGGGACAGCCCTGGGAGGACCTGGAGATTTATCGTGCCCACTCAGCGATGTTCCACATGAAAGGAGTCGTTACCCCTACTCTCGTTCAGCACGGCGAAGCGGATGAGCGCGTGCCGATTTCCCAGGGCTATGAGTTCTACAACGCACTCAAAGTGCGAAACGTGCCCAGCAGGATGATCGTGCTGCCGCGTATGCCTCACGGTCCGAACGAACCGAAGATGGTGCTGAAGGCCAAGCAAACTAATCTCGAGTGGTTTGAGAAGTACGTAGGGGCAAATTAAGGTAAATGTTTACTTGCTTGATTTCCCCCTGGCAGGCTGCGGAAAAACTAAGAACGATCCACGAAATCACACGAAGCGGCACGAAAAGAGCCCTCAGTTTTGAGTCATTTCGTGTGCTTTCGTGGATCGTCTTATTCTTCCTAAGAATGGCCCACCCCCTTTTTCAGCAGCCTGACATTACGTACCGAGGACAATTCTGATTGAGACACACATGGCCATATCAAAAAAAGGGAGGCCATTGCGCCTATGTTTGACTCCTTACGAATATTCGACGCTTCTGTCCCTAAAAAGCTGCTCCTCTTTTAATAGGCGAAGCGTCCGGTGGCGGTAATACATCAGCCTCGCGACAAAGAGGATCAGTGGAC
>JAIVJP010000375.1 GCA_020199975.1 Acidobacteriota bacterium | reverse complement strand
GGAAGATATCGCCGCCGGGCCTGGACCAGAGCGCCACCAGAACTATCTCTACATTGGCGACATTGGAGACAACCGCGAGCGGCGTTTAGAGATAGTTGTTTATCGTGTTCCGGAGCCAGCGATAATTGCGGCTGACGCGAGTTCGACAAAAAGCAAACCGCGGTTGACGGAGAGTGCGGAAGCTATCCGCTTGCGTTATCCCGACGGAAAGCACGACGCAGAGACCCTGATGGTCCATCCAGTGACGGGTAGTCTCTTCATCGTCACCAAAGTAGCTTTCGCGAATTCGGGGATCTATGAAGCCACTGTGCCTCTTCGCACAGATGTCACGATCACGTTGACGCGTGTAGGTGAACTCAACGTTCCCAGTCTACTCGGCGGGATAATTACGGGTGGAGCGATTTCGCCCAATGGTAGACGAGTTGCGCTATGTGATTACATGCAGGGGTACGAAATTGTTTTGCCGGCTGGGGCAGCCTTTAACACTATTTGGAATCAACCGTTACGGCCAATTGGGTTGGGCCAACGTAAGCAAGGGGAAGCAATCGCTTATCGACTGGATGGAAATGCTCTGCTGGCCACCAGCGAGGGCTCGCCTGCGCCGCTGATTCAGGTGGTGCGGCGTTGATTAGTCATTTGCAGTGCGCCGGCAGAGCGAAGCGGCGACGGCGCTTTGGATGTTTTTCTGTTTTCGAAAAGAGGGAAATCACACGACACATCCAAAGCGGTGTCGCGCTCCGCTTGCCACCGCACTCCATAATAGGATTACGCTGCCCTATTCTTTCGCGAGAAATAAAAATACACAGGCAAGCCGGCAGCGATGATTGCCAAACCAATCAACGACTGCAGCGGGGCGTTCTTGATAGTAAAGATAATTAGATAGATCGTTACCAGGACGAATAATGCCGGGACCACGGGATACCCCCAGGTTCGATAAGGTCGCGACGCATTGGGTTCGCGTTTGCGAAACACGAAGACCGACGCAGTTACCATTCCGTAGAAAAGCCAGAAGGCGAAAATTGCCAGGTCTGTGAGTTGGTCAAATTTACCTGAGACCGCGAGTACTGAGGCCCACACGGCCTGCACGATCAACGAGACTACCGGCACGCTGGTGCTCTTCGAGACACGAGCCAGGCTTTGAAAGAAAACACCGTCGCGAGCCATTGCATAAGGAATGCGTGCAGTGCCCAGGATTGAGGTCTGAAGTGAGCCCCATGATGAAAGCATCATCACCGCGGCCATCAGAGTTACCGCCACGGGACCTAGAACCCTTCTGATCGCCTCGGCCGCAACCGATGACGTCGCTGAAACACTTGCCACCTCTGTCGGGGTCATCACGTAGTAGTAGCTAACGTTCACCAGGACATACAGAGCGATCATGATAATCATGCTGCCAATCAAGGCGAGCGGAAGATTACGCTCAGGGTGCTTCACCTCTCCTGCCATGTAAGAAACATTATTCCAGCCATCGTAGGCCCAGAGGGCGGCCAGCATGGGGTAATAAAGGAAGCTACGTGGCCGGTCACACTCACTGCTGCGCAGTTAATCAAGGTCGTGACAGCAATGGTCGCCAGTGCTACTACCTGCAGATGGCCGAACGGAATCTGATAACCGCCAGGAAGTGTTAAATTGAAATAGACTGTGTCTAGTTTGCCTCCCAAAAGATCGTTCATGAAGATCGCAAAGCCGACTGCCAGTGCCGCTGCGGATGCGGTGCGGGAGATCAGGAATTGGGACCATCCGTTGAGAAATCCCCAGACCTTACCGTACGCGTCTTTGGTAATCACATACTCAGCGCCGGCGTGAGGCCGCATCGTCGTCAATTCCGCGTATGTGAGCGCTCCGGCAAGAGCCAAGAACCCTGCTGCAATCCAGACTAGTATCACGCGCCATGGTGTTCCTACATTACAGGTCATCACACGCGCCTTGAGAAAGATGCCTGTGCCGATAATGTTGCCTACGTTTATGGAAATCGCAGCGATTGGTCCAAGGCCGCGAATCAATTCAGGGTGTGTAAATTGTTGCATGTCTATCAGGTTTCGAGTTCCGAGTTTCGAGTTTCGGGTTAGCAAAACAAGTCAGACTGCGTCGCTGTCTTATTTCGGGATGCTTTTCTTGTACTTTGTGCCCTTGAATTGTGAGTTGCGTAGATATCTCATTAGCCCTCCAATCATCCCCCCGCTTCACTGGCGAGTCCCTTTAGCTCGTCAAATTCCGGGCCATCGATATATGTCTGGTCGAAAGCCACATAGAGCTGCGACTGAACCTCCGCAGCCGAACCCTTTGCAATAGCCAGGAACTGAATGAACTCGCCCGTGCCGTTCCGATCATATCCTTCGGCGATATTTGACATGATTGAGACGGAAGCTCTGCGAATTTGATCTCGCAGACCAAAGTCTCGTGCGAAATGCCCTTGGTTTGAAGCGCCGTAAATCTTGCGAGTTAGTCCCCTTGCTTTGTTCCACGCTTGAATGTCTTCGAACTTCTTGAAAGTAGCCATGTCCTCCTTAAGGTGAGAAATGGCTGTTTAACTTCAAACCCGAAACTCGAAACTCGAAACTCGAAACTTGTTCACCACACATCATTCGTCAGCAAGTCGTCGTAAGTGTCTCTACGACGTATTAGCTTCGCTACTGCCTTTTCATTAATCATTACAGCCGCCGGCAACGGCCGGCCGTTGTAATGAAACATCTGCGCCAGGGAGTAAGCCCCGCTGTTGAGCAGGGCCAGCACTTCGCCGGGCTGCACGTTGTTTGGTAGGAATCGGTAATCAGGAAGTCTGCCGCCGCGTTCAATATCGAAATAGACGTCGCCGGAATCGCATAGTGGCCCGGCCACTTTGTAGCTATCCTCATGGGGCTCGCCGGCGCTGGTGGCCGAAATCAAATGGTAATACCACTTGTAATTGTTCATCGACAGCATCAGGTTGTAGCCTGCGTCGGTCAGGAGCCACACATCCCCGGTTTCGGGACGACGCTTGATGTTGCGAACGGTGGTGAGGACCAGGCCGGCATCTGCAATCACGCTACGACCGGGTTCCAGGAGAATCGTTACAGCATCGAGCAGATGCTCGGCGGCGGCGGCGCGGGCCGAGTCGCGCGCGACTCGCAACGCTTCACGCAGCACTACCGAGGGTTCCAGGTTCGCGCCCAGCATGTCGCGCTCGTGTTCGGGAAGTTGATCTGCTTGGGAACGGTCGCGAAGGTAGTTGACGGGAAAGCCGCCCCCTAGATTGATGTGTTCGAGCGTGTGACCTGTTTCGCGATGTATGGTCAGCAGATGTTCCCACATGCGGCGGAAGGCCTCCGCAAAAGGTTCGACGTCGGGAGTTTGCGATCCCACGTGGATATGAATCCCGCAGACATGAATTAGATCGGGATTTTGAAGGCCGCGACGAAAGGCATCGAGCACTTCGGATGATGAAATGCCAAACTTTGATGTGAGTAGCGCTGTTTGCAGCCCCAGGTGCGAGCGCGTTCCGATCTCGGGGACTAGGCGCAGGGCTACGCGTGCGGGGTTCACCGGCTCACTTCGCTCCGCCGCGACTCTCCGCACAGATTCCTCTATCAATCCAATTTCATAGATCGAGTCAACGTTTATTGCATAAATCCCCGCACGCACCGCTTCGTCAATCTCTTCGTTGCTCTTGCTGGTGCCATTAAAGATGATCATATTTGGCCGGAAACCCACCCGCAATGCTTTGAATAGTTCGCCTCCGCTATTCACTTCAACGTCTATGCCGGTTTGAAGAACGGTGTTGAGCACGGCCATGTTTGAATTTGCCTTCGAGGCGTAAAAAAAGCGGATCGGACGTTCGACCGCCTGAGCGGCAAGTTTTAGTCTTTCTACATTTGAGCGGATTCTGGGCTCGGAGAAGACGAAGAGTGGGGAGCCATATTCTCTAACCAGTGATACTGCGTCGGCGCCGTTAATGGTTAGATGACCGCTGGCAACCTCGAGGTAACCGGGAATAGTCCATGCCGGACCTACTGCGACTACGTGAGACGACATTTAGTCAAGGCTCCAAAAATAGACAAGGTCAGAATTAATAAATTGCAGCGAAGATAAACTGGGGTTTGAGCGGCGTCAAGCTTGTCATGGCCAGAAGATTTAGCCACAGATCCGCCCGGATAAGCGCAGATCGGACTAAAAGACGATAAATCAAATTAGGAACCTTTCTACGGTCGTTTTTGCTCGGATCTGCGTTTATCCGCGAACATCCTATGGCAAGATCTCTTTCACATCCCGAGCTTCTTAATCACTTCGCGAATCTGCTTGTAATGCCGAAGCTCATGATAACCAATGAAAGAAATGGTCGCGGGGCCGTCGATCTCGCCGAGGAAGGGATGTTTGAAGATTACTTGCTTGAGACGATTTCGGCCGTGGGTCGAACAAAGTTCTTTGAGTCTGCGTCGCGCGGCGTCATAGTTCGCGATCACCTCGGCCCTGGCTGGCGGGTTCATCGGATTAACACCTCTGGGCGATTTCACGCGCAGCAGTCGAGACGCCACGATGGAAGTAGGAATGAACTTCCTCAGGATACCGATTTTCCTTGGTGGACTGGCCAGTTCCGTCTCCAGCTCTTTGATCACCCGCTCTTCAACCAAACATAAGTGATGCACTATCTCCGCGATACTCCATTCTTTGTCGGCAGGGCTTCGCGAAAACAGCGGGTCCTCAATTGGGGTGATCGTATCCACCAACTTTGAGTGGATTGAATCCAAGCGGCGCAGGGTTTTGTTCATTGCAGAAGAAAACGAGCGCGGACTCCTGCGGGATCTCGCTGAGATCGACAGGCGCAAGAGTCTGCGGCCACAGGTACTATTGGGCCACGAAATTGTACGTGATCACGCCGGTTACTTTTACTGCCTCACCCATCAGGAAAGTGGGTGAAAACCTCGCCTGGAGTGCGGCGTTGATCGACACTTGATGCAGCATCTGATGGCCCGAAACCGCTCGGGCCGCGATAACGTTGCCGTATTCGTCAATTGTGACCTGCACCACCACGGCGCCCGAGGCTCTGGCAGCACGTGCCTCGGCGGGATAATCAGGCCGCGGCAAGGTGATCGCTTTCCCATTTAGGACGCCACCCGAGATCGGCGCTCGTTTTCCCGACTGTTCGGTCGTCGGCGCGGGCGTTTCTGGCTTCTTGTCTGTGGGGGTGTCGGTTGATCCTTCTGCACCACCAGCCGGAGTCTTCAAGTCCGGCTCTGGTTCTTTGGTTTCCTTCTTTTGCGATGCAACGGTTGGGGGAGCTTCCCTGAGTTTTTCAGGAAGATAGAATGAACTCAAAAAGCGATCAGTTAGTGCGTCGTCTTTCTTCGTGTTGAGGACGACGGCCGCGTAGAAGCGCCTTCTCGTGGCATAAACAAGCGCCGATCCTGAAAGGTCGCCGATGGTGAGTCGATATTCACGGCCGGTGTGGCCGTTTAAGGTCTTCGGGCTTACC
>JAIVJP010000087.1 GCA_020199975.1 Acidobacteriota bacterium | reverse complement strand
TCAGAGGTCCTTCGATAACATTAAAAGTGATGATCAGGTTTTCACCATTGATAGAAACGCCTTGCAGCACTTCCGCCTCCGCATGGCGGTAACCAAGATCGCGCATGTAGTTTCTGACTATTCGCCTATCCTGCTCGAGCAAGGTGAGACTTGTGTAGCCCCGACCGTAACCGAGGAACGGAATTAGACCCAGCGCGCTCGCCTTCTGACTCTTCAAGTCTGCTTCGACATCCTCAATGGAGAGTTTGTTGGTTCCTGTGATCCGAATATCGGTGAGACGGAACCGGCGTCCCCTTTCAATCTGGTATGTAATCTCCACCGAGCGGCCGCTCAACGATTCCGGATTTAGATTCTCGCAAGTTTCCGCAGCGCCGTTTGTTCCAACCGCGGGTGTTGGCGGCGTAACTGTGCAAACGGATGTAATTTCTACAAAAAAGTAACCCTCTTCCTGAAGTTTGTTACGCAGTCTGCGGGCACCCTCTTCAATGGCTGACACGTCGATGTTCCCTTCGCGCATCACGGGCAAGAGCTCGCGGGTTGTCTTTTCACTGAGTGGATAGTCCGGAATGTTTACTTTTACTTTCGGTCCAACAGCACCCTTCAGCGTGACCGTCATCAGGTTCCGTTCTGCATCCCGCTCAACTCGCGGCTCATCCAACTGCGGCGCGAGATATCCGTCGGCAATGATCGCTTCCTTAATACGCTTGACGTCCTCGCCCAGAGCTTCGCGAGTGAACGGTGCATTGGGCTGGAGCCTCAGGAGTGTTCGGACTTTAGCCGAGTCAAAACCAGTGATTTCGATAGTGAATGCGCCAACTCGCGATTGTTCGCCCGGGGTGATGCTATAGGTTACTATGGCTCGCGTTCCGCTGGGGCCCACCTCTTCAACCGGTTCTACCGCGGCGTTGAAGTAACCGCGGTCTCGCAGGTAGACCTGAATCTCGTCAGCATTCCGGACGATTATCTGCTTTGAGAGTCGTGTGCCGGGCTGACTCAGGTTCAGCCGGGCGCGCAACTCATCTTCAGATATCGGAGTGCCCAGGACAGGACCCAGTTCGATTCTGACTTCACCAATCTGCACTTGTCGTTGAATTACAAATCGAAGTCGAAGTGGACCGGTTTTTGTTGCGGCCTCAAACACTTCCACACGAGCATTCGCTACTCGACCGGAGTCGAACAGGGCCTGCAGCGAATCGCGCACACGCACGGCTGAGAATTCGTTGTTGGGGGCAATTTTGAGAATTGAGAGGAGGTCTGACTGGGCCGCGGCGTCAGCTGGGGAACCCTCAAACACGACTTCAATTGTAGTGATCAAACGGCCCTCATATTCATCCATTCCTCCCGCAAGTGCTGCAGTCGAAGCCGCGCAAAGAATCGCAGTCAGAATGAACCATGCCAAGAGACTTCTCAGCGTGCGCGATACGACAAGATATTGGCCCAGGGCTACGGTATCCGCGGCGGGCCCTCTGCCTGCCGTTTTCGAGACATTATGATTTCCCGTCCAGCTGTTGCTATGCCCCATTACTCAGAACCGTTTCCTAAATCGAATTTCAAAACTGAAGGCGTCATTCCGAGACGTGAGTTGCCTCGTCGACGCCTGCTCATACTGGGCTATGAAAGAGAGACGATCGGACACGCGATACTCAACAGCCAATATATGGTTCGGGTCAGAGGCGACGTTGGTTGAATACGTAACCGACAGATTCCTGTTGATTCGTTTTCCGACAGTCAGACGCGCCCCTGGGGTGGACCCGGTGCGACCGCCAATCACAGGGTTGATCTCAAAGCGACTGAGTCCGAAAAGCCTGCTGGTCGCGCGTTGGGCCGGCGCATTGATCAAGGCATCGGTGAGCAGACTCGTCGCTGTCCCCAGGCCGGACTGCGACAGAATCGAAGCGCTCGCGTCGCCGGTTGAGAGTTGGCCCGTGGTAATCAACGCTACCACGTCAGCCTGCGGCAGGGCCGGCTCAGAACTTACCGTCGCCTGCGGCTGGGAAAGCGGTCCCGTGAGGTTTACCGTGATGCGATAACCTCGAATCTGCGTTTCTCCTTGAATGCTAACTATCGGATCGGCATTGCGGCGTGGGGGCAGGTCCATCAAGGCGCGAGTGATCTGGTATTGATCGTTCCGGAAATTCAGCGTACCGCTGGTGGCAGTAACTCTTCCCGAGATCACGGGATCCTTAACGGGACCATTCAACTGCAGGGAGACGGAACCGACCAGGTCGGCGAGATTATTTCTTACGACGAGCGCGTTACGCCCCTCCACACGCAAGTCTTCGAAGAGGGCGGTACCGGTGAATTCCAGTTCGCCACCCTCCTCGATCGATTCTTCACGTCGGAAGTTGATTAGATCGGCCAGTTCGATGTCTTCGGTATATTCCGCGCGGCGCAAGCTCACTACCCCACTGACGAGCTGTTCGCGTGCGGATCCTCTGACTACAAGATCGGTGTCCACGGTGGAGCGGAAGTTTTCGGGGAATGGGACCGTAACATTCTCACCGTGAAGGTTGATGCGAAACTCGGCCAAAGTGAAGCCCTCCAGGCGAGCACCGCCGGAAGCACTGATGCGGCCGCCGCCCATCGTGCCCGCGAACGAGTCGATCTGAGCCTGGTTTGCATTGAATCTAACCAACGGCCAACACTCCACCCAAAACGATATTCGTCCCGGGACCGGTGAACTGAGTCTTCTCGAAGAACACTTCGGTTGGCGAGAAGCGCACCAGTAGGGGGGAAATTGCGGTAAGCTGCACGTCTTCAACCCTAAACGTGAGCTCAGACAGATTAGCCGTACCTTGCAAGCCTGCGGCTGAAAAGTAACCATCCTCGTCTACCAGCGGCCCGGTCGCTTTAACCGTGCCTGTTGCACGGCCGGTAATCTTCACCGCACTTTGGGGGAGGATAATCGCGAACAAATTTGTCAACTCGGCATTGTTAAAGGTAGTTTCGATCGTGGCCGGCAATTTCTCATCAGCAAAGTTGACCTGCGCCGAGATCGCCTGCGGAGTACCAAGCAACCCGCTGGTCAACGTTACATTGAGTTGTTTGTTCTCAGTTCTGCCCACCAACGCAATCGTTCCGGCGGGTCGACCATTGATGGTTACGTCCTGACCCTGCCCATCAAAGGTGATCTGGTAGGCAGAGAAATCCGCAGCCGAGAGATTGCCGGAGGCGCGAGCCGTGAAATCTGCGGTGCCGGTTAGCACGGGACCGATGCCTTTGTTAGTAAGGGCCGCAAGCCTGCTGAGCTGCACTCCCTCGGCGCGACCTTGCAGAGCGAAGTCTTTCGTAGATGTGTTGTACGTACCGTTTGCAACAATATGGCCCGCACCGAGCTTCACATCGACGTTTTCGATATTCACGTCGGAACCGCTGAAGGTGGCGCGGGCAACCAGGCTTTCTAGAGGTTCGTTTGCCAGGCGGCCCGGGCCGAAGCGTAACTCCGCACTACCACTCATCGCGTCTGGTATTCCCGCGATTTGTATCTGGCCCGAAACGTCCGCCTGGGTATCGCCAAGTTGCTCGCGCGTCGCTTTGTCCAACGGAAGCGTGGCAATCAGAGTTCGGGCATTCACTCGATCGAGTGTCGCGGCGAACGTTGTGTTGTTCACGCCGGTGCGCGGAGCGTTGAGCGTAAACTGCATGCCGCCGCCGTCTGTTTCCGTCAAGCGCCCATCCGCAATACGTAGCTCAGCCGGAGTCGTCACGATCGTGGCGGACAGTGAACCCAGATCATTTCCATTAACCAGCAAAGAACCGAGAGACACGCGACCGTCGATGTCCGGTGAACTCAGCGCCCCCTTGAGAGTGCCGTTGAATGACAGCTGGTCCGCCAGCTCGAGGCCATAGCTCCGCATCTGCTCCTCCACGTCAGGCAGTAGACCTGAGGAAATCAGAACCGCTTGCAGCTCCGACGCATCGGAGGAATTAAGATCAACCCGGAGGTTGGAATCGCCTGCGAATGAGAACTGACCTGAAGCTTTCAGCTTGGTAGCGGAGGTTTGGAGATCGACGCGTTGAATCTGAAACAGACCCCGATCCGCCAAAACCGCCACCTCTCCGGTGATCGGGATGCGCCCGCTCTCGTTGTCGTCGGCTGCCGCCGTCAATTGCGTGTTGAGTGTGCCGGATGCTTGTTTGAAGTCGGTTCCCGGGAATGCCAGATCCATTCTGCCGCTGGCTCTGCTTGCAAGTGGGACAGCCCCGCCAGTGAAGGCCGTGAGTGGACCGGCTATGTCGACTCCGGTAAAGGTTGCAGCGATGCGGGAGGTGCCGCCACGACCAATCGCAACTCGGGCGCTACCCGTTGCTCGCCCTTTAAAAACGTCCGCCTTGAAACTGTTGAGTTGGATCTCAGAACTTGTAGCAACCAGCTTCGCCTGGACCTGGCCCAGATCCATTCGTCCCAGCACGCCGCCACCAATGCTCAGATCGGCGCTCGCGCGATAACGTCCCGAAGGCTCAACCACGAATACTGGTCGCGCCAACCTGACATTCTCGGCCTGACCGTTCGCAAGTTTGACCGTACCGGCGTTGATATCAGCGGTGGATCCTTCGATCCGCCCGCCCCGGACGGAGAGACGCGCCCCGGCGATATTCAAGCTGCCAATCTCGGCACCAGCGGCGCTTGTTGCTCCGACTTGCACTTCCTTGACTACAACACTCGTAACTCCGCCTCTGCTGGCGATATCAACATTCGTGGCCGTCACGCCATTCACGTTCGCACCGGATGCCACGATCGTTCCCGCTTTAACACTCGATACGGTTGCGGTCGTTACATCGTTCTGACTACGGACGCGCAGATCAGATGCTGTGATCCCATTCACCCTGGCGCCTGATGAGCTAAGGCTGTCCGCGCGAAGCTGGCTGGAGGATGCCGTGAGCAATCCATCGTTCAAGTCTGCCCGCGCATCAAGCAGAATCAGCCCCGCGATGGTTGTGCCGTAGGCTCTGGCGGCGGCTGCACGCAACTCACCTACCCAGCGAAAGTCGGAGCCGGTCCCCATCACGCCGCCGACAAGTTGCACTGTGTTCAATTGGAAGTCGCCAGCAGTGAGGAGTTCTGCCACTGCCCGGCCATTAGCGTTATAGCTTTGGCCCTGGCCTGAGCCCTTGGCCGTTACATTAAGACCTTTGAGCCGCACACCATCTGCCGCGAGGGCATCAGACTGAATCGTGCCGTCAACTTTGTATTGATCACCTTCGCCCGTTACTGCGCCGACAAAGTTTCCCACTCCGCGCAGGGCGGCGCCCGGTTGTAGAACGTCTGAAACCTGGGTGAGGTCAACGGTCGAAGTGATGTTCATCTGATAGCGCAGCGCGCGCCAATCATCCATCGTGCCTTGCAGACGGGCCTCGGCTACCGGAGAGCGCAGCACCAACTCCTGGATCTCTGCGCGCGTTTGATTGACACGCCCGCGAGCCTCGATGGCGATATCGTTGATGGGTCGTCCATCGTACGTGAAGGTTGAGTCTAACAGCGCGAGCGTGACAGTATTCATCCAGCTCGCGGCGGGCGCGCTGAGGTCGTCCGGCTGAATCGTGGCTTGCAGATTGCGGGCTTCACCGGAGATCTCGTGTCGCGCATCTCCGTAATGCACGACTCCGTTCTTGATTTCGAGACGAGCGGTGGAATAGGCAAACAGGATGCGGCGGTTGGGCTCGGGAGGCGGGATGCGTAGGTTGCGGAAGTTTGAGCGACCTTGCTCGTCAAACGTTACCCACGCTTCAAGCCCTTCAATTTTCAGATCCTTGAGATTGATATTCCGCTGCAGGTTGAGAGCGTAAAGATCTTCGATGCGAATTGTAGCCAGCAACCTGTCGATCTTGCCCAGCTTTTGTCCGGTCTGCGTGTCGTAGAGTTCCAGACCCAGCATCTCCACCGTCTGTGGCGGGAAGGTCGTATGAAACTCTTTAATCTCAGCCCGGATTCCATATTTCGCAAACGTGTCTTTGATCTGACCGGCAACGTAGTTATCGACGTAGCCGAAGCGGTAGACCAACACCAGCAACAGGATAAGCGCGATAACACCGATAGAGGCAGCGATGGTGGCCATCAAAGCGTTACGGCGGGTCAGGTAACGCCGGCGTCTGCCTTGAGGAGTAACTGGATGCGGGCTGGCGGCGTCTCGTTCAGCGATTGCCTCAGCACTTGGCGGTAAGGGCTCGTCTGTCTCCGACTGCAGCGCATCGGCAATCGCTTCCTGCTCAGGAGGCGATGCTGAGGGGCTTTTGTCTGAACGTTTGTCGCGGTCGTCTACACTCATAGAGCACGCAGCCGTCCTTGCGGCCCGAAGGCAAGTTCAAATTCTAGAGGGAGAGCCCGAAAAGCTAAAAACGAGTCTATGGCGAACCAGAGCATTCAATCAAACTCATGGTCCATAACTCAAGTTGACAGATGGCCCAGGCGCTCAGGTACGTTGCTCTTTTTCTTCTGTGGAGTTTTACTCTCCGTCAACGGCTCCTTGAGAGGCGCGGGCTCACCGAGAGAGACATTGCCGGCAACCTCGAGTTCAAAACCCTCGAGCGCCGCCACCTTGGGGGGATGGTTCGTTAGCAATAGTATGCGGCGCAGACCCAGATCGTGAAGGATTTGGGCT
>JAIVJP010000086.1 GCA_020199975.1 Acidobacteriota bacterium | reverse complement strand
GCATACCGCCCATTTTTCGATTGGTTCGGGAACCAAGCTGGCGATGGAGGATGCGATTGCGCTGGCCAATAGTTTTCAGCGCCATAAGGATGTGAGCGGCGCTCTTTTGGAATTTGAATCGACTCGGAAGCCATGCATCGAGGATTATCAAGCGGCCGCCCTCGAGAGCATGCTGTGGTTTGAGAACGTAAGGCAGTACCTACACCTTAGCCCGATAGAGTTGGCATACTCGCTAATGATGCGCAGTGGGAGAGTGGACCACGAGGAACTAAAGAAACGCGATCCCGCTTTTGTAGCAGCCTACGAGGCAGCAATTTCGTAGGGGTGCCATTTAGGAGGCAGCAGGCGACGACGACCATCGGCTGCGAGACTAACGTCCGGATCATCCAGCTCTAAGCGATCCCATAATTTGCACGTCACTTGTTTGTGCGCCTGATCGAGGGCCTCGCAATAGTTGGTGTAAGTACAACGACGAATTTCCGCGCCGCGGCCGAGTCGGACTTTCAGGAACCAGTCCGGATCGGCAAGCGCTTGACGCGCTAGGCCGGCGAGGTCAGCTTCGCCTCGCCGCAAAATTCCTTCCGCTTGCTCAAAAGTGGTAATTCCACCGCTGGCCACAACGGGAGTCCTGAAACCTGCGTCTTTTACCGCTCGCTTGATCGCCGCGACCTGCGGAACATTCCTACCGAAGGGTCCGATTTCGTCAGAGCGAGTTGTCGGCATGCATTCATAACCGCTCATCCAATCCTGCCCGAGCAAACTCAACGCCGAAGTAGGTTGCGTCAGAAACCCGGCTTCCTCGTTCAATCACCTCGTCACTAAGAAACCGGACGCCCACGATGTAATCCTCCCCGACGCAATCGCGCACAGCGCGGTACACCTCCAGCGGTAAACGTACGCGGTGCTCGCGCTGCCCGCCGTAACCATCTGTACGAGTATTTCGCGCACTCAGAAACGAGGCCATTGTGTAAGCGTGAGCATAGTGGAGCTCGACTCCGTCAAATCCTGCTTCGCGGGCTCGCCCGGCGGCCGCGGCGAAGATTCCAGGCAACACCTGCGGCAACTCACGCACGTGCGCTAACTCGGTGTCGTTAACGCGCTCTCGATAACCAAAGCGCAGTGATTCCAACTCCCGCTCATCAAGTATGTGCTCGAGGGCTTCGTCGCCGGTGCTCGCCAGAAATGCTCGCACCTCCGCTTCGTCACGTCCGAGCCAACTTTGATCGTTGCTTGTCTCTGCAATTGTTTGTCGGTGACGGTCAGTTATACGTAGGAATCGTTTGAAATATTTCTCTCCCTCGGGTCGACGCTTTACCGCGAGAAAGTCGATGATCTGAATAAAAAGACGCGTCCGGCCATCGCTCGCCTCGCGAACTGCTTTCACCAGCTGCCGCAACCCCGGAATGAAACGATCGGCGCCAATCCTGAGTAGCGGTCCGCTGGGAATGTCCCGGACTCCGGTGGCCTCAACGACGAGCGCTCCCGGCTGGCCGGCGGCAAATCTCCGATACCAATCGATGTTTGCCTGCGTTACGAAACCATCTTCAGTAGCACGCCAGGGCACCATAGCCGGTACCCAGGTGCGGCTGGTTAACTCGCTACGTCCAATTCGTATCGGCTGGAAGAGGAGCGAGCGGGCTGCCTCTTCCGCACTGGGCCAACGCGTTTCAGGAATTGCGTGTTTGACAGGATTTGGAAACTTCCACATTTGAATCACTCTACCACTACTAGAAAAATACAGTGGGGGCAAGTCTGGACAGAGTGGACATTTCCCAGTATCTCCACTCTCCAGCGGGAGGCCTCGTGCTGTGTGCCGTTCGTCGAACGCCTGCGTTAAGACTCATCTCTGTGATAAATTAGTCTCAGTTCAAAAAACGCATTGGAGTTCAACTCTTGACTGACGACCTGCTCAAATGGCGCAGCGAGTTTCCGGTCTTAGACCAGACCGTCTACCTCATCTCGCATAGCCTGGGAGCGATGCCCAGGGCCACTTACGATCGTTTGCACGATTATGCAGAGGCCTGGGCGACACGCGGGGTGCGAGCGTGGGCCGAGGGCTGGTGGAACATGCCGGTGACGGTAGGCAACGACGTCGCGCGAATCATTGGCGCGGACCCGGGCACCGTGGTCATGCATCAGAATGTCTCAGTTTGTCAGTCGCTAATTCTTTCCTGTTTCGAACCCACACCCAGGAGAAATAAGATTGTTTATTCGGAGCTCAACTTTCCTTCGGTGATGTACGTCTACGAGGCTCACGCACGTAATGGCAGTCTTCGAATTGAAACAGTGAAATCCGATGACGGTACCACTGTGCCACTCGAGCGCATGTTGGCAGCGATCGATGAGGAGACTCTGCTGGTGCCTTTCTCCCATGTTCTATTCAAGAGCGCTTTTCTCCAGGACGCCAGAGCGATTACCGAGCGGGCCCATGAGGTAGGCGCAATGGTTGTGCTCGATTCCTATCAATCCGCAGGCACCGTTCCCTTCAGTGTCAAAGATCTAAATGTAGATTTCGCAACTGGCGGATCGGTGAAGTGGCTCTGTGGGGGGCCAGGCGCGGGGTATCTTTACGTTCGTCCCGATTTGCACACGAAGCTCCAACCCAAAACCACGGGCTGGATGGCGCACGAGGATCCTTTTGCCTTTGATAAAGAGCTTCGTTACGCCCCGGGTATTGCTCGCTTTCTCCACGGCTCGCCTGCGATTCCGGCGCTTTACGCCGCCCAGTCGGGTTATCGCATCATTAATGAAATCGGTGTGGAGAATATTCGCAGGAAGAGTGTGCGCCAAACTTCTCTTTTGATCGACCAGGCCCAGGAAGCAGGGTTCACAGTTACTAGCCCAAAGAGTTCTTCACAGCGAGGGGGCACGGCCTCGATTATGCACGAGCACGCGGCGGCCATTGCCAGCGAGCTGGTGCGCCGGGAGTTTATTGTTGATTTTCGCCCTGGCGCGGGTGTGCGCATCTCTCCTCACTTCTACACCACGGACGAAGAGTTGGAACTAATCATTGAGGAGATGAAGACGATCCGGGACACTCGCGCGTACGCCAAGCACGAAACGGCCGGCGCGGCATTCTGAAAAACTGATCTTTGATCTTTGTCCTTTGATCTTGGGCTTTGTCCAAACTCAAAGGAGTGGAATTCAAAGATCAAAGTACAAAGATCAAAGCTCATCATGTCTAATGACTACGGCAAAGCAGCACCGCTTTCTTACAACAAATACCTCCGAGTTCCTGACCTGATCGGTTTGCAGGATTGTCTCTCAGGGCCTGAACACCACGATGAGCTTCTTTTCATCACGGTCCATCAAGCTTACGAATTATGGTTCAAACAGATCCTTCACGAGCTTGACGCCGCCATGGTCATGATGAATAAAGACCGCCTCCCCTCCGCCGCCCGCACCCTGCGGCGGGTGGTCGAGATAGAAAAACTGCTGGTCACCCAGATTCACATTCTGGAAACTATGACTCCCATCAGTTTTTTAGGGTTTCGCGAGCAATTGAACCCCGCCAGCGGCTTCCAATCAATGCAATTTCGCGAAATTGAATTCGCTTCCGGTCAGAAGATCGAGAGTATATTGAACGAGTTTCGTAACGATCCTTTTGCTTACGAACGCCTGCGGAAACGGTATGAAGCCCCGTCTTTGAATGAGATCTTTTTTGCCGCGTTAAGGCGTCGTGGATTTGACGCACCCGCCGACGATGAATCCTTGAGTGAGGGCGAACGGAAGAAGCTTTACCAGAAACGGGGCCAGGCCGTGCTCGAAATCCTGACGCACTTCGAGGCGCGCTACGAAGAGTTTCAACTGGCTGAAGCTCTGCTGGAGCATGATGAATACTTTTCGCTGTGGCGCTCACATCACATAAAGATGGTCGAGCGCATGGTGGGCGCAAAGCGAGGCACAGGCGGTTCCGAAGGAATTGGGTATTTGCAAACTACGCTAAGCAAGAAATTCTTTCCGGAGCTTTGGGAGGCTCGTACCTATCTGGACGTCAAACATGGGCCGGGAGGTTGTCCTTTTTCATCACCCACTTAGGAATTTGAGCGGAATAATCTTATGAGCCAAATCCAGTTCAGGTTGCAATGAGTATCGAGTTTCCGGAAAAGTTCAACATTGCCGATTACTTCCTCTACCATAACCTCGAGGAAGGCCGAGAAAACAAGACCTGTCTCTATTTCCAGGATCAGACATTTACGTACGCAGACGTCGCGCGCATGTCGAATCGCGTGGGCAACACACTCCGCGAACTGGGGCTGGACATTGAAGAGCGAATCCTGATTGTCCTGCCTGACTGTCCGGAGTTTGTCTGGACGTGGTTTGGCGCTGCCCGGATCGGCGCTGTGATCACGATGGTTAACCCGCTGCTGCCCGCGGCTGATTACAAATACTACCTCGAATATACGCGGGCTCGGGTCGCAGTTATTCACCACTCGCTCTTGAAGCCTTTCGCTGAAGCCGCGGAAGGCTCGCGTTACCTCCGGGGCGTGCTAGTGGCAGGTGGTCCACCTGAAGACAACGAAGATATCGACTTTCAAAGCCGTAAGGCCCAGTGGTTTGCATTTTCGGATACGGTGGAGTCCTGTTCTGCCGAGTGCACGCCTGCCGATACTCACCGCGACGATATTGCCATCTGGTTGTTTACCTCCGGGTCGACCGGGCACCCAAAAGGCGCAGTCCATCTGCAACACGATCTGCCATTCAATACGGAGG
>JAIVJP010000085.1 GCA_020199975.1 Acidobacteriota bacterium | reverse complement strand
GTGCAGGATTACCGTTTCAGGCGTCAGCAGGGCAGCTGCCATGCAGGGCAGCGCAGAATTCTTCGCGCCACTGATTGAGACACTGCCTTTAAGCGGGTTGCCGCCCTTAATGCGAAACTTGTCCACGATCCACAGATTAGAATAAAAACCCGAAACGATAAAGATGAGAGGTTTGAAGGCGAGTTGAACAGTGCCCGATTGAAAGATTTTGCTCACACCAGGCGTCGACCATTCAACCAGCGCCGGAGGCGCGGCAGAAGGTAGCCAGGCGCAAACGCAGTGCAGCGCCTGGTAAGGTCTGTAAAAATGTTCAGCCCTGAAGGGCGTTCTGCCGCCCTTTTCAGGGCTGGTTGTTTTATATCGCTCTGATCCAGGGGAGGCGCGAAGCGCGCGCACCCCTGGCCACTTTCTGCGGCGCCTCCGGCGCTAGTTGAAAGATCCACTCCGGGTTGTTTCTAATCCGCGCTCAGCAGGCTACCTTCAGCCCCACCTTTCGATGTTTGGTAGCACTTGAGCCTCAGTTGTTACTCGTACGCTTGATCTTTACGCCACCGTTTGTGGTCGTGGCGCGGACAGTTGGTCCACCGGAACCTAAATTCACCGCTAGTTCCCTGGTAATCCGTCCCTGCACAGTCACTGGAAAATCCACGCTAAGGTGCCCATTGACCGTGCCGGTTTCCAGGTGTGCTGAATAGTTATCCGGAACCGACACGACAATACCGCCATTTGTAGTTTTCACATCGAGCGTTTCGCCGTCCCAGCGCGCACCATCAAGTTCGACTACCACGCCGCCGTTGGTGGTACCACCCCGAACCAGTCCTCCAAGGCGTTTCAAAACGACGCCGCCATTATGCCCGGTGAATTCGATGCGTCCAGTAACGTCGGCGATAGAGATGCCGCCGTTGTAGGCTTCGAGGGAAAGATCCGAACGCCGCGGAATAAAAATCTCGTAGCTGACATTCCAATGGTAGTCCCTACGATGTTCTGGTCCTTCGGCAAAGATCTTGCTGCCGCCAGTCTCGATTCTGATCTGCTTCGCCAGGTCGTCCGCCTCACTTTGAGTAGAGGCACTCGTCTGGATTCTCGCTCGCACCAGGACCTCATTTCGATCCCAGCCTTTTACCGACACTCCTCCGTTTTTGCGAGCGTCGACCGAAATCGCGCCCCCGGCAGCCACGGTCTGTTCTTTAATCTCACAATGTCCCATCAACCGATCGCTATGCCAATTGTCGCGACAAGTCAGAGAGCCTCGAGACCTCTCCTGCGCAAACGCGAGTACGCTCATCATACTCAGCGTTGCAGCGATGCACACAATTCGTCTTATCCAACTATTCATGGTCGTGATCTCCTGGGAGTTTCCTCTTCAGATTTTTATGGTTTCGTTTCTCGCAGTTCTGAGAGGTAAACACCATCGCCTTACCGGATGTGGCAAGATTTTAGGGCGAGACGAGCGGAGAGGCTTACGAAGTTATTTTCTGTAACGCTACGATGCGAGGAATGCCCTGCAAGTCCTGATGGATGTCCAGCATTTTCCAGTTAGTCCGGTCTATCAAGCGCTCGACGGCCGCCCCCTGGTCAAAACCAATCTCCATGAGCAAATGACCCCCTGCTTTGACAAAGGCGCCACTATCAAGCAACAAACGACGAATAATGGTGAGCCCATCAACACCTGGAGTCAGCGCCAGTCGCGGCTCGTGATCGCGAACTTCTCTCTGCAAACCCTCCAGCGCTGAGCCGGCGACGTAGGGCGGATTGGAAACCACCAGATCGAATATCGGTTTACCAGTGCCCAGGGCAGACAAACAATCGGCGACCAGGAAAGAAATTCTCGCGGCAACAGAATGGCGCACGGCGTTGCGCCGGGCAACTTGAATTGCCTCCATGGAGAGATCGATACCAACCGCAGTCGCTCGCTGGTTCTCGTGTAGAAGTGCCACCGCGATGCAACCTGAACCCGTCCCGACGTCGCAAATAGACGGCGCTGCCGGGCCCTCGTCGACCAGAGGGAGAGCCGTTTCCACGAGTAACTCTGTCTCAGGTCGTGGAATGAGAACATCTTTGGTAACCTCAAAATCCAAACCAAAGAAAGCCTGGCGCCCAGTAATGTGTTGTAACGGCTCGCCTGCGGCCCTTCGCGCAACGCATTCGCGAAAACTCTGCTGCTCCTCCGGGGTCATCAAATCTTCCCCGTGGGTGATGATGAACGTCCGATCACGATCAATAACGTGCTGAAGAAGTGAACCCGCTTCGCGGCGGGCGTCGGGCACGCTCCCCTGGCGCAGAGTCTGCGCAGCTTCACGAATTGCTTCGGCAATAGACACGCTCATTAGTTTGTGGAGTTAATGGAAACTTGATTCACGATCGGGGAAACACCGCGTGGCCCTTTCCGCATTCCCGCACGCGGATCTATAATACGCCGCAATCGACTTGTTAGTGTTGGCCCCGATACTGAGGGGGCTTAGGTTGCGCAAGAAACCGCACAACCGCCTCCAGCGGGTAAGCATCCAATCGCTTGCGTCCGAACCTTGAAATCGACAACTTAAGAGATAAATCCATGTATAAGATTACCGCACGTCAAATCCTGGTCATCGCTTTGATTTCTGGATTGTTCGCCGCCGCTACCGTGGCGCTCGTGGTTCGGTTATCGAACCGCCTTGAACCGGCTGGTTCCGCATTTACGGAGAATTCGCCGGCCGGCATTACCGATCCTGGAATGGCCACCGACGAGCAAAACAATATCGAAATCTATCGCACGCTTTCGCCCGGTGTGGTGAACATTCACTCGACATCCTACGCGCGCGACTTTTTTGGGTTTGTGGAGCCGCAGGAAGGGGTTGGCTCGGGATCTATTCTCGATCAAGCCGGCCACATTCTCACTAACAACCATGTGGTCGAGCGAGCTGAAAAGCTTTCTGTCAGCTTCGGCGGACAGAAAAACTACGCTGCAACCGTAGTCGGCCGCGATCCTGATACTGACCTGGCTGTGATTCGATTGATAGAGAAGCCACGGGAGCCGTTAACGGTAGTGCCCCTGGGCGATTCTGATAAGTTGGTGGTTGGCCAGAAAGTGTTGGCAATCGGTAATCCGTTCGGATTGGATCGGACATTAACGACTGGGGTTATTAGCGGACTACAGCGGCCGATACGTGCCAGCAATAACCGGCAGATTGAGGGCGCCATTCAAACCGACGCTTCCATCAATCGCGGAAACTCGGGTGGTCCATTGCTTGACTCGCATGGACGCATGATCGGAATCAACTCTCAGATACTGTCGCCCTCCGGCGCATCCGCCGGAGTTGGCTTTGCCGTTCCAGTTAACATCGCGAAACGCATTGTTCCTCAGTTGATAAATTCCGGACAGGTGCTTAGACCTAAACTCGGCATCACACAGCGCAACGTCGAACTCTTTAAAAACCAACTAGATCTTCCAGTTTCCGAAGGTGTCATGATCTGGCAAGTCGCCCCTAGCGGCGCGGCAGGAAGAGCTGGCCTCCGTGGACTGACTCAGACTGAGAATGGTGACGTAGAAATTGGCGACATCATCGTCGCTATCGACGGCGATAAGGTGGCCAACTCAGACGATCTGTTTCGACTGCTGGATAAACACCAGGTTGGAGATACCGTCCGAGTTGAGATCGTGCGCAACGGCCGGCGAGTCGCGGTGCCAGTGCGTTTAACCGAGGGCCCCGACACGAGGGGGGTTTTTCGAGGATAGAAAGAAAAGTAGCTGGCAGGTGCCGGACGTCCGTAAGTAAGTGTACCGGTGCCTGATAATCAGCCGCAGTCGAATGAATCATACCAATCACTTCTTCAATCTTGGTTACGGATGGCTCTGCAAACACTGCAGCGCGGAACATGCTGAACGGAAGCATTACGATCATGTCACTCGCGCTCGCTTCTTCACCGAAGTCGAGGCCGAAGAGAAGGAACCTAAGCTGTCAACACTGGCTCTCGCTCGCTGGACTGACTCCACCGT
>JAIVJP010000001.1 GCA_020199975.1 Acidobacteriota bacterium | reverse complement strand
GTGGCTTCGTAGGTCGAGAAGCGGCGGGCTATTTCGAGCGCTTCATTGATGGCCACAGTGCGAGGAGTTGGTTCGTAAAGGAACTCGTAAACGGCCAGGCGGAGGATGTTGCGATCGACAACCGCCATCCGCGCAATGCGCCAGTGTTCCGCCCGCGAGCGTATGCGTTCGTCCATGGCCTGGAGCTGGGCCAGCGTCCCAGCTGCCAGTCGCGTCGCAAAATCGCGCGCCGGTTTTTCCAAATCAGTGTCGCCCAATTCCGCCCAATACGTCCGCACCACCTCGTCCGGGGGCGTTTCAGCAACGTCAGCCGCAAAGAGCATTTGCAAGGCGCATTCGCGCGCCTTACGTCGCGAACCCATATATCAATTACCAGTACTTATTCACAGTGTTGAGGTGACAAGTAAATCAAGGCTCGTCTGCCTTGCTACTTATCACTCATCACTTATTACTTCCGAAAAGCTTCCTTGTAAAGATTTACCAATTCCACTGCCGTTGTGGCGGCTTCAAATCCCTTGTTGCCCAGCTTGACTCCCGCACGATCGATGGCCTGGTCGAGATTTTCGGCAGTTATTATCCCAAAGACAACCGGCACTCCAGTTTCCATCCCAGCTTGTGATATTCCACGCGTCACTTCGTGGGCGATGTATTCGAAGTGTGGAGTCTGTCCGCGGATAATCGTTCCCAGGCAGATTACCGCATCAAACTTCTTCGAACCCGCGACCCTCAAAGCCAGCAGCGGAATCTCGAAAGATCCCGGCACCTTGTAAACCGCCACTGCCTTCTCCGCAACGCCTAGACGAGCGAGCGCATCAAGCGCCCCTTCGACGAGCCTCGAACTGATGAAATCATTCCAACGGCTCGCCACAATCGCAAAACGGAATCCCTTGCCGTTGAGTTGTCCTTCATAAATAACTGGCTGCAATGCGTTTCTAACGCTCCATCGAGGCGAATGGAAAGGCTTTCGCAGTATAGGGGATGCGAAAGCGGGCATCAAGGTGACGCTTAGTTGACCGTGTGTCGGGGTGTGCTAGCTCAGCGTTGGCGTTCGATTTCACGCACGCGATCGTAGATGTCGCGATAGTCAGCCTGCATAGTGACCAGCGTGTCATTGAAGATGCTTAACCGTCGAAAGATGTCACGCAATAGCGTGCGAACATCGCGCGACTCGCCGCGAAAAAACTCTAGTCCTTCTTCCAGCCGCTGTTGTCCTTCTTCCAGCCGCTGTTGTCCTTCTGTCAGGCGCTGTTGTCCTTCTGTCAGGCGCTGTTGCCCTTCGGTGAGACGATGTTGTCCTGCTTGCAGCTCAGCAATATCGGTATTCACTTTTTCCCAGATGGGGCGAGTGTCGTAGAGGCGCTCCTCCACTTTTTGCTCCAGACTGCCCAGCCGCGAATCAAGACGTTCTACCGTCGAATCGAGGCGCTGCACCGTCGAAAGAATTTGCGTGAGTTTTTCGCCAGCCGACGATGGCAGGTCTTTTGTGAGGTCTTCACTCATGAGGTTCTCCTTTCTAACCCAAATTGTAACACGTTCCCGAACCGGTACAATGAGGAGGTAACATCTAGAATGAGTACGCTGGCGACAAGATCAGGTTCCTTTGAAAACGGGTGTGGGCTTTTCCAGAAAGGCACGTGTGCCTTCGCGCATGTCCTGGTGGCAAACAGACTCGCGAAGAGTTCTGCCTCGAGAGCCAGGCCTTCTTGTAACGGGAGGTCCAATCCGCGCGTTACGGCTTTCAGGCAGGCACGAACCGCGAGTGGAGCGAGAGCTTGGAAATGTCCTTCGCCAACTATTCTGCTGCCGTTAACACATCAGCGGGATCCGTAACTTGATTGACAAGCCCATACTGATAAGCCTGCTCTGCGTGCTCAATCTCAAGCGCCGTCGTCGCTTCGCTCTGTCGGCGCACACCAAATCAGACCAGGCTCATTGGCGTGGGATTCTTCGGATCCTTGGTGTAGTCGTAGAACCCTCGTCCTGACTTCCGCCCGTATAAACCAGCCATCACCATCCGCTTCAATAGTGGCGGCGGCGCGAACCGCTTTTCGCGAAACTCATTGAACATGATTTCGGCTATGTAGTAGGTAGTATCCAATCCCACAAAGTCGCCGAGGGTAAACGGTCCCATCGGATAACCCAGCCCCAGCTTCATCGACGTATCAATGTCTTGAATCGAGCCTACACCCTCTTCCAAAGCGCGGATAGCATCGAGCATGTAAGGCACTAACAGACGATTCACGATGAAACCGGATTTGTCTCCGGCACGCACCGGCACTTTGCCCAAACGCCTGGCAAACTCAACGCCCTGCTCGTAGATCGTTTCATCAGTCAGAATCGTGCGCACTACTTCAACCAGCTTCATCAGTGGAACGGGATTGAAGAAATGCAGTCCGATAAATCGCAGTTGCCGCGTTGGGGAAGTGGTCGTCATCATCTCGGTAATCGAAATTGACGAGGTGTTTGAAGCGAAGATCGTCTCAGGCTTACACAGACCGTCAAGCTGCTTGTAGATTTTGCGCTTCTCTTCAAGGTTTTCAATGATCGCCTCGACGATGATGTCGCAGTCTGAAAGATCTTCAAAAGAAGTAGTGCCAAAGAGGCGATCGCGAGTTTCCTTCTGCTGTGCGACCGTGATCGCTCCCTTTTCGGCGAACTTCGCCAGCGACTTTTCAATGCCAACGAACCCCTTCGTTATCAATTCATCGGACACCTCGCTGACGACCGTTTCGAAACCTGCGCTTGCAGCAACTTGAGCGATGCCTGAGCCCATCAATCCACAGCCCAGCACTCCTACTTTCTTGATTCCCATCTCTTACTGTCTCCTCTGTGTATTTCGCGAATTATTGCGTCGAGTTGTTCGGAGTTTGCGGTGTCGTCACATCTATCAAGCCACTATACGTTTTCCCGGTTGTCTTCAGCCACCGATTGTAATCCTTCGACCACAAAACGAACTTCTGTAGCAACTCATTCTCCTCCTGTTGCAGCTTGCGGGGGTCAGACGCTGGTGGCTGAGATGGTGATGGGGCCGGTGGGCCCTTGAGTTCTTTCGCGTTGCTCAGAAGAGCTTTTAGTCTTTCGGTTAGCTGAGCCGACTCATGGTCAAAATGCGGAACAGATTCGAGATTCTTGATTGCACCATCAACGCCACTCGAGCCTCCCTCAATGGCTTCATAAAAAGTTTCCTGCGCGTCATTCATTGTCTTTGCAAAAACCACGAAGGCGGCGCCTGTGCTGCTTGAACTCCGAATAGTTTGATCTCCTACCGAGAGCGGCAACGGATCCCTGAAGTGCTGGGCCACTCGCAGGAAGCTGACCGCTATGAGCGTTAGCACACCAACTCGCAAGATCTGCCAGGTGATAGCGACACCAGTTCTCTCACCGGGCCTCCGATATTCCACCACCAGGGCCAAAGCCACGCCCACGACCAGACCACCAAGATGTGCCGCATTATCAATCAGGCCGCGGCCCAGGTATCCGATGAAAAGATTGATAACGATGATCGGCAGCATGCCGGTGCCAAACGCCCGTTTGAACCCTTCCGGCAGTTCATGACGGAATTTGATCCCAAAAATAAAAAGAACGCCGACCAATCCAAAAAGTGCGCCCGACGCTCCCGCCGAGGGGAAATCGTTTGTCTTGAAAAGAAAACGACCCAGACTACCCAACTGCGTCTCTGGACTAATCACCGTGAGATAACTAGCGACCACCCCGGCCACGCCGGTGACTACCCAGAACACAACAAACTTTGCCGACCCGTAGAGTTTCTCTACATATGGACCAACAACCCAAAGACTGTACATGTTCACCAGCAAGTGAGGCAGATTGACGTGCACGAATATCGGCGTAACAAAACGCCACCATTGATGCTGTTCGTTAATGAGACGGTTGAGCTTCGCGCCATAAGCAATCAGCACCGGCTCGGGAAACTCCCACAAGCCGGCGGAAGTCATCCCGCTTGACTGCCACATAAGCAGGAAAACGAAAAAGTTTGCGACCAGCAGAATGATGGTGAACTTGTAAGGCCGATCTAAAACGGCTCGCGCAAAACGTATCGTCTCGCGGTCAGCAACCGGCCGTGGCGGAGCACTTGAACTGGCGGTAGACGCGCCGCAGACTGCACAGTTAGTCTGGCCGGCGCCTACAATCGCGCCACAGCCGCGACACATGCTGGGCCTGTCTTCGTTAGTCTTATCTGATTTTTTTTCGGTCAAGTGGTCAAACGCAAGCGTGATGCTTCAATCAAAAGCATCACGCTCAAGTATCTGGTAAACGAAGATTAACTCAACAGGAGTGCTACGCGCTGCAGGACTTGGTTAGCCACCTATTTCCGCCAGAAGACTTACCAGATCGTCGGCATGTTCCTCTTCCATTGCGAGAATCCCTTCCAACATCCTTCTGGTGGTGGAATCGTCATTGCCGAGGTAATTGATCATTTCCCGATAGCTGTCGATAGCGATACGCTCAGCAACCAGATCTTCCTTGATCATGTCCAAGAGATTTTCGCCTTCTACGTATTCGGCATGACTCCTGGTCAACAACCCTTCTGGGTTGAGGTCTGGCTCACCGCCCAACTGCACGATCCGTTGCCCAATGAGATCCGCGTGACCCTGCTCCTCGTTGGCGTGCTGGAGAAACTCCGCAGCCACGCCCTCGGCATGAATCCCCGAGGCCATGAAATAGTGCCGTTTATATCGCAACACGCAAACGATCTCCGTGGCGAGGGCCTCGTTCAAAAGTTTGACTACTGTATCTCGATCGGCGCGATAGCCCTCCGTTACGGCGCCATTCTCGATGTGTTGGCGCGCGCGTTCGCGTAAAGTCTTGATGTCGGTGAGAAACGGTTTTTCAGGCACAACTTTTATTCCTGATTGATCAGCCAAGGCTTTCACTCCTGCAACAAATTTAGGGAGGCACGATATTACGCGCCGGACGGTGCCGGATCAAGCCAGCGAACAACCACACCTATTGACTCCTGCGTCCAAGACGACTTTATTCAGCAGTGACTCTTCTCTGAAATTTTATCTCGTTGGAAGCCGCAGTATCGGTTACGACTTCGATAGGTGCACGCCAGACCAGGGTTTTGATGTGGCACGTGCCAGTGTTGTCCTCGCGGCAGTAGAAGAGCGTGAGTTGAACGCGAAGTTCTGCCTTGCCTGCTCCATACGCGCGAAACGGTATACGCAGAGGCAGACGCAGATTCTTCGATGTCTCTTTTACCTCTCTATCGCGTCCGATGGCTCCGGTTACCGAGGAAGAGACCAGCCCGACTTGCTGCACGCCACTTTCGACGGAGACTCTGTAGCGCTGCGGCGCCATGGGATTCAGGTGATAACCCGCGGGTAAATCTACCTGAACCACAACAGTACCGTTCTGGTTTGCGCGCAAGCGCTGCGAGGCCACTATGATCTCTTCGGAAATTGGCCCGCTATCGGAATCCGTCGCTGCCGTTGCCAGGGCGGCGGGCGGCTCTAGACCTTTGATTCGAAGAGTTAGTACTTCCTTCGTTTTCAGGTCGACGACTCGGACTGCATGGTTGTTTGTGTCCGCAACGTAAAGCTTATTGTTGGCGCCACTCAGACCACCGGGTTCGTAGAGGGAGGGTGAAGTGCCGTCGGTTTGCCCGGGCCTGCCGGTCCCGAACAATGTCTTAACCGAGCGCGTTGCCGGATCGAGCTGTTTGATCTTGTGATTGTAGGTGTCAGCGATCAGCACCTGACCATCAAGCGCAAAGATGCCCAGCGGATGTTGTAAGCGGACGTCGTCACCTCGTCCATCAACATCACCAAATTTAAACAAGTCACCACCGACGACGGTTTTGACTTGCCCGCTGCTGAGGTCGATGGCGCGGATGATATTCGACTCGCTGTCAGCGACAAAAAGATACTTTCCGTCCGTGGCCAACCCGGAGGGCTGGGCAAAGCCGGCCTCAAGCAGCGAACCATCGAGGCGCGCTTCGCGACCGGAGCCGGCAAACGTGGATACTGTCTCTTTGTCGAGATCAAGCTTCCAGATTTGATGCGGGCCGGCCATCGCAATGTAAAGAGTGCTCCCCACGAGCTGAAGGTCCCAGGGAGAATTCAGACCGACCTCGCGCGACGGACCTTGCTTGAAGTAATCATGCGACTGCTTTCCTGTGCCCGCGATTGTCTTCACAGTTCGTGCTTTTAGATCGACACGGCGAATGAGATGGTTTTCCGTATCAGCGATGTATAGGTTGTCGCCATCAAGGGCCATCCCCTGCGGTCGGTAAAAGCTGGCTTTATCGAATGCACCGTCTGCGAAGCCACGGTGTCCGGTGCCGATCGTTTCCACGAGCGTGCCGTCGAGTTTTGTGAACACGATGCGGTTGTGATTTGAATCAGCAATGAACAGCCGGTCGCCTTTGTCATCTGCGAGAACCTTACCTGGGAAGGCAAGCGGCAGGTTTCCGACTTTAGCGCGTTCCAAAGTGAGTTTAAGAGGCTCTTCATTCACCTCGCCGCGCTTGCGAAAGTCCTCGACAGCTTTTGCGATGGCCGTGTCAATAGGATCGTAGTTGCCCTCGCCGGAGATTGATCCAATCACGTAACCAGCCGGATCGATCAAGATTTGAGTGGGCCAGGCGCGGACGCCGTAGCTTTGCCACACCTTAAAGTCCGCATCGTTGTAGACTGGATGCTCAATCTCGTAACGCAGAATGATGCGTCGAATATTCTCCGTCTCCTTCTCGTTTTCGAATTTTGCTGAGTGCACACCGATAACTACCAACTGGTTCGCATACTTCTCCTCGAGCCTCTTCAGGTCTGGAATAATGTGAATGCAGTTGATGCAGCCGTAGGTCCAGAAGTCCAGCAACACTACCTTGCCTTTCAATGCAGCCAGCGATAGCGGTTTATCCGTATTGAGCCAGCCACGCCCACCTGTAATCTCGGGCGCGCGCACGCGAACCCCCTGTTGTGCAGACATAGGAGCGCCTTTCCTAATAGTGCGGAGAGATTGAGCTGAAAGCACCACGATAGCCGATAAGAAGAGCGCCAGGCCCACCGCACCCTTCGAGCTTTTGGAAAAAATCCTTCTCAACCCGCCCTCCTCTGAGCTCATTGCAATTACGTACTGCAAGGCTGATTTGGTTTTCAATCATTCCGCGCTGAACCATTCAATGTAAAAAAACCTCATGGTCCGGAAGGGCGGTTTACTTCCGTTCGTTGAATGCCCCTCAAGCGGAGCGGGGGCAAAGGCGGGGTCCCCAGCGGGGCAGCCCCGCTGGGGACGCCAGTCCATCCTTCCCAACCCAGAGACTTTCCTTGAATTACCGATCTCTAGGCAAACACGTCGCTGTCCATGAAGTGCCGATCAATCGTGCTGGGGCGCGGGTGCTGACTCATCACCCCGTTTGTCGAGAACTTGGTCGAGCCGGTCGATTGCGCGGCGCAGATGGGGAATCGTTATCGAACCACCAACCACAAGTGCCACATTAAAGGCGTCAAGAAGCTGCGGTCGACTCACTCCTGCATCGACGCACTGTTTGATGTGGTAAGTGATGCAGTCATCACAGCGTAGAACAGTTGAGGCCACCAGGCCCAGCAACTCCTTCGTGCGTTTGTCGAGCGCTCCGTCTTCATACGCCTGCGTGTCGAGAGCAAAAAACCGTTTGATGCCCAGATGTTTACCATCCAGTAACTTCTCATTCATCTCCGCCCGGTAACGGTCGAATTCATCCATGGAACCAATCCTTTCGGCTCGTATCGATGATAGAAGCCGTCATTCTATCGCGCCACGGCCGTACTTGCCAGAATGGCTTGATTCCAACGTTTACCGTTTGGAGACGTGCGTTGCCGATCCCTCGCGCTAACGACAATCCAACTTAGCAGATTTGCAGGTTAGGAAGGTGGGCAAAGCGCAGCGCGCCCCCGCTCCAGCGCAGCGTCAACAACTTTAATGTCTTTCAAGACTACGCCGGACTGAGTCAGCATAGAATCGAGCCGTTTTGTAGCCTAGCGAAAGACGCTACGCTGGAGCGGGGGCGCGCTGCGCTTGCCCACCTTCCCAACCGGCAAATATTCCTCACCTTGGGGTCAGTTCAAGGTTGAGTGCTAAAGCATCTGAAGTACTGGGCTACTGCTGTCGTCCTGGATGCGGACTGGAACAGCGCGATTATGAGAATGTGACACTACCCAACAAATCGGCCTCAGTGTGAAAACCTCTCCCCGGTGTTAGAATCAAAAGTAAACGTTTAGGAGAAGGGTTCGGGCGTCTGAGAGCGGCATTACCTCCTGTTTACTTGCCCTCGTCGGCTTCACCACCTTTGGTTACATGAACGATCAAGCTTTCCACACTTTGGAGTTTGACCAACTGCGGGCGCTCGTTCTCCGCGGAGCGCAGACGTCAATGGGTCGTGCGCGCGTCGACGCTCTGATGCCGCTTGATGCGTTGGAGGAAGTCCAAAAAGCCCTGGCTGCTTCGGCCGAGTGCGTGCAATTACGAAAGCGGGGCGCGACGTGGTCCTTCAGCGAGCTGAAAGAGCCGGCAGAGGCTATTGCGTGGCTGCGAGTCGAAGGAGCTTCATTAGAACCGATCACGATTCTTGAATTGGCACGGCTTTGCGAGCAGGCGATGTCGGCCCGCGCAGCCATCATGGCCGAGCGCGAGCAGTCGCCCGTGTTGGCAGAAATCGTTGCAAGTCTTCCTCGCGAGTTGAACAGTATCACTGCGCGCGTCGCCAACAAGATTTTACTCAACGGAGATCTGGACGACCGCGCCAGCCCCGAGCTGGCTCGTATTCGTCACGAGATAGCAAGGCTTCGTTCGAGCATCACGCGTTCGCTGGAAAACTTGATGCGGAGATCGGAAGAGGCTGTGCAGGATGAGTTGGTCACAATCCGAAACGACCGCTTTGTAATCCCAGTCAAGGCTGATCATCGAGGACACATCAAGGGTGTCGCGCATGGCTTCTCGTCGTCGGGGGCCACAGCTTTCGTCGAGCCGCTCCAGACGATTGATGCCAACAACGAATTGCAGAGTCTGCGCGAAACTGAAGAGCGGGAGATCTACCGTATCCTTTTCGCTCTAACGGAGGAGCTGCGGTTTCAGTTGGCAGGAATCGAAAAGGCCGCCGACGCCATTGCTGAGCTCGACTTCATAAACGCCAAAGCAGTCTTTCACCAGAATTTCAATTGCGTAATTCCCGAGGTGAGCACGGCGGCACAGCCTTCTGTCCGTGATAGTTCGGCTTCATCGAATCCTTTCGAACGCACAACATCACAGACTGAAGTGTCGTCCACCAGAGTCCTTGAGTTTTCAGAAGCCCGTCACCCGCTACTTGAAGAAAACCTCCGTGCTTCAGGCGGCGCAGTGGTGCCAGTCTCGTTTTCGCTCGACGACAAACACGACTCCATGATCATCTCGGGTGCCAACGCTGGCGGCAAGACGGTCGTGCTTAAGACTGCTGGATTGCTTTCGCTAATGGCTCTCTCAGGGTTGCCCGTACCCGCACGCCGCGCGCAAGTTCCCTTCTTTGCCTCAGTGCTGGCTGATATTGGTGACCACCAGTCGCTGGCCGCAAATCTTTCGACTTTCACATCGCATGTGGCCAACATCTCGCGCATGATCGAACTCTGCCAGTCCCCCGCCCTGGTCTTGCTTGATGAAGTGGGAACGGGCACCGATCCGGAGGAAGGCTCCGCGCTGGGAGTTGCGGTGGTAGATCACTTCCGCAAGACCTGCCGAGCGCAGGTTATGGCCACAACGCATTACAGCGGCCTAAAGATGTACGCGGCAAATGATAAAGGAGTGCTAAACGCCAGCGTGGAGTTCGACGAAAAGACTTTGCACCCAACCTATCGCTTGCTCGTCGGGGTTTCCGGGTCATCTTCCGGTCTGGAAATCGCTCGACGCTTCGGAATCTCAGACGAAATAATAGGCGCCGCCTCTGCAAGCGTGAATGAATCTTCACGTGAGGCCGCTGAGTATCTGCGCCGCATTAAAGGCGAGTTCGAGCAAGCCGCCACATTGAGGCAGGCGTTGGAGGAGGAGCGGGCCGCGGTCGCGGAGAAGTTTGCCTCGCTTGAGAAAGAAGCCGTCAAAAAAGAACGGCAGCGCCAAACTTCTTTTCAAGCCGCGCTCGAGAAAATCGTGCACGATTTTGAACGGCGATCTCGGGAGCTGCTGGCCACTATCCAGGATCGCTCCGAACGGCTAAAGCTCGAACGAGAAACCCAACGTCGTGTGGCGGAACTGAAACGCGAAGCCCAGCGCGCCGCGAGCACTTCGCGAGGCCCGGAACCGAGTGCGGCTTCGACCAGTACGAGTTTCCGCCCCGTACGGGTCGTGCGCGAGGGTCGGGTCCTCACCGGTAGTCAAGCTGCTGCTGCGTCCGTCAAAGCTTCGCGTCAGAACTTATCTGAGCCCGAGGATGCACACTACGTTGCAGCACCCGGTCGAGATATCGCCGTGGGCGATCGCGTGCGACTGAGTTCGTTTGGCTCGGTCGGCATTGTTGACAGCGTCAAAGGCGCCGAAGCTGAGGTGCGAGTAAAATCGCTGCGTTTCCGAGAGAAGTTGGAAAATCTCGAACTGGTGGAGGAAACTACACCAGCCAAACGCGAAGGGGGCCGTTTTTCAAAGCTGCGCCCGACGAGCAACACAGCCCTTCAGTTCAGTTCGCCGGACCACATCGCCCGCTCGGAGCTAAACGTTATCGGCCAGAGGGCGGATGAAGCGGTGGACGCAGTCGATAAGTTTCTCGACGCCGCATCTCTCGGTGGTCTCAGCCAGTTACGCATCGTTCACGGCCACGGCACTGGAGCGCTCCGTCGCGCGATTGCAGAGCTGTTAAAAGATCACCCACACGTTGCCCGCTTCGCAGCCGCACCGCAAGATCAGGGTGGCTCCGGTGCAACTGTAGTGGAACTCAGGCAATAGACAGAGTATGCGGTATCCCCAAACATTCATTGATGATCTCAGACGCCAGGCGGACATTGTGCGAGTGGTCCAGGACTATGTGACCCTGAAGAAGAAAGGCGCTAACTGGATGGCGTGTTGCCCGTTTCACAAGGAGAAGACGCCTTCCTTCTCCGTGAGTCCGGCGAAAGAGATCTTCTACTGCTTCGGTTGTCACAAAGGCGGATCGGTTTTCAATTTCGTGATGGAGATCGAAAGGGTCGCGTTTCCTGACGCGATCAAGATCGTGGCTGAAAAGAGCGGCGTGCCCCTGCCCAAGTTGAGTGACGACAGCCGCTTCGAAGCACGGCGACAAGAGATAGATGAGGTTATCGAGCTCAACAAGTGGGCGCTCGAGTGGTGGGAGCAGCAGCTTGAACAAGGAGGCGAGGAGTCTCGAATAGGACGCGACTATCTTGCGAAGAGAGAAATTACCGATGAGACGCGAAAAGCGTTTCATCTGAGTTATGCACCCGATAGCTGGGATGCGCTCTCATCGCACCTCCGACAAAAGGGTGCGAGTCAGCTCCAGATTGAGCGCAGCGGCCTGGTAGTTAAGAAAGAAGAAGGCGGCTCATATGATCGCTTTCGTGGGCGACTGATGGTTCCGGTCATGGACATCCACGGGCGACCGATAGCTTTTGGGGGCCGCACACTGAAGGACGACGCCGCGAAGTATATAAATTCGCCCGAGACCGCCGTTTATGTGAAGGGACGGAACCTTTTTGGTTTAAACCTGACGCGGGATGAAATCCGCCGGCAGGGCTATGCGATTCTGGTTGAAGGTTTCCTCGACCTGATTATTCCTTACCAGTTTGGCGTTCGTAACGTCGTTGCCAGTCTGGGCACGGCGCTTACACGGGACCAAGTGAAACTGTTGGCTCGGTTTGCGCGTAAGGTGGTAGTCAACTATGATGGTGACCGAGCAGGCGTGCAGGCAGCAAAAAAAGCAATCGAAACCCTTTTGGCAGAAGATCTTGAGGTCAAGGTTCTGGTTCTCCCGGACAACGCCGATCCGGATGAATTCATCAGAAGATCGGGCGTGAACGAGTATCAGCGGCGACGTGGCGAGGCACAACCCCACATACAATTCGTAATCGATCAGGCTGTACGGGATCGCAACCGCAATCATCCAGGCGACAAAGACGCTGCGATTGAGGAGGTGCTTCCGTACGTCTGCGCTGCTCCGAACTCATTCCAGAGAGCGGAGTATCTCACGATTCTCATGGACGAGTTTAAGGTCCCGACAACGGAGCGTGAGAAATATTGGCATAAAGTCAGAAGGGTAAAGGCTAATAATGAGGCACCCAGATCAGGCAAGATCCTTAACGTTGAACCTACGGCAACAGAAAAGCGGTTGCTCAATTTAATTTTACGGGATGAGGACCTACGCCGAGATGTTCTGCAAAGGTTGGAATCGGAGGATTACGAGGGTCTTCCGACAGCGGGAATTCTAAAGGCTCTAATTGAAATGGAACGTGAGGGCAAAGCATTCGATTATGAGGTTCTAAGCGCGAAGACAAGTGAAGATCCTGGGCTTTTGCCGATGCTTTTCAGTAATGAATCAATTCACGCCACGGACGAAGACGTGTCCGCTGAAAAGTGCGTGAACAGCCTAAGGATCATGAGAATTGACCGCCGCATTGAAGAATTGAAGGCTGAAGTGGCGAACGCACAGCGCGCTGGCAATGAAGAAGAAATGGCAAAGTTATCGGCCGAACAGGTTGATCTAACTCGCCGAAAAACCACGCTTTTGCCACGAACGGAATCAGCGAAAACAGGTATTTGATTTTTCGATTTTGGATTTGCAATTTTTGCGATTGTGCCAGCGTTCTCTCAAGTAGATTAACAAAGGGCTACATGGCAGGTGTGATGACGCACGTGAAGTCGCAAGTCTAAAGTTCTATGGAGCAGATAAGAAGTGAGTATTGAGGACAAAGATAGGGATGATGTGATGGAAAGACTGCTGGAGTTGGGTGGCGACAAGAAGTATTTGACTTTCGATGATTTGAATCGCGAGTTGCCGGACAATGTCGTCTCACCAGATGACATCGAGGACGTGCTTCAGAAGCTCGAAGGCTCGAATATTCCTGTTGCGGATTCCGACGAGAGACTTCTCGAGCAGGCCGCCGTCGTTGTGGCCGACGACGACGAAGAATCACTCGATGATGATATCGAGCTCGATCTCTCCGCTGGCGCGCTCGAAAAAACAAACGACCCTGTTCGTTTGTATCTGCGCGAGATGGGCGTGGTACCACTGCTGACGCGTGAGGGCGAGGTGGCCATCGCAAAACGTATTGAGCGCGGGCAGCTGAAGACACACAAAGCCATCGCGCGTTCGCCGCTCGCCGTCAAGGAGCTACTCAGAATCGGCGAGGCCTTGGAAGCCGGCACTGCAAACATTCGCGAGATCGTGCTTTTTTCAGAGCAGGCTGAGCTGACCGGAGATGAAGACAAAGCGGAGGAGTATCGCAACTGGACCATCGAAGGCATCCAGAATATCCGCAAGCTTTACAAGCACGGCTTGAAAGAATGGGAGAAACTCCGGGCTGAGCAAAAGATCACCCGCGGGAAAAAGAGCAGGAAGTTGATGCGGCTCCGCCGCAAGGTGGCGCGCCTTCGTTTGGAGATCGCCCAGGAAATAGGACGGTTGAGTATGACCGAGCGCGCGCGACAGCGTTTGATCAATGCCATCCGCGCCGTGCAGAAGGAAGTTCGCGACTCAGAGCGCGAAATAACCAACTACACCGAAAAGCTCACCAAGAAACGGATTAAGCCGGACGATCAGAAAGAGTTCAAGCGCCGGATTTCGGCGGCCAAAAAGCGCTTGTTGCAAATCGAGGCGGATCACCACGTCGGGCCGGTTGAAATCAAGCGCTCGCTGCAGTCAATCGTCATCGGTGAGCAACAGACTGGGCAGGCTAAACGTGAACTAGTCGAGGCCAACCTCCGGCTCGTCGTTTCAATCGCCAAGAAATACACTAATCGGGGGTTGCAGTTTCTGGATCTAATTCAGGAAGGCAATATCGGGCTGATGAAGGCGGTGGACAAGTTTGAGTGGCGGCGAGGTTACAAGTTTTCTACCTACGCGACCTGGTGGATTCGCCAGGCTATCACCCGCGCAATTGCCGATCAGGCACGGACGATTCGTATTCCCGTGCACATGATCGAAACCATCAACAAACTGATCCGTACCTCGCGCGCGCTCGTTCAGGAGCTGGGTCGCGAGCCCACCAGCGAAGAGATCGCCAAGAAGATGGACATACCGGTTTCGAAGGTGCGGAA
>JAIVJP010000374.1 GCA_020199975.1 Acidobacteriota bacterium | reverse complement strand
CAGTAGCACCGGGGCATTTAGGCTACCGATTGATTCCATCCCCTAAAAGCTCGATATCCGTATCATCCTGCGGAAGGATCAATCTCAAATCAGCGGCCAATTGCTCACGCTCCGCCTTTGTGAGCGGACCACGCTTAACCCTAGGATTGGCAGCAACGCGCTGACTTGTTTGGTTGACGCCTATTCTGCGCGGCCTACCTTGCTGGTCCTTGTTAGCTGCAACAGAAGCCGGAAGTGTGCCCCTCTGAGTTTCCCGATCCTCTAACCCGGATTTCACAGCATCTTCGATCTTCGCCTGCAGTTCCTTCTCTGTGTATAGTTTTTCGCCTCCGACGATGACTGGTTTTGGATTCTCCAAAAGATGGGTGAGCGCGAGTACCGAGACTACACAAAACAGAACAGAGGCTAAGGCCATCGAGCCCTTCATCCACAAAGGCGAGAGTTCAAAGAACTCTCGTATAGCTCCTATCGCGGATGGCTTACGAAGATTCGAGGCTCTATCAACAGCCGGGGAGGCAGATATCGAAGGAGCGGTAGCACCGCTTAGCGACTCTTCTCGCCAGGCAACGACGGAGGATCGAATCTGTTTGAAAGCGCCGAGTTCAGATTCACATTCAGCGCAATTCAGAAGGTGCCGTTCAAAATCCAGCGCGGCGCCTTCGTCGATTTCGCCATAGAGAAACGCAATCAAATCGTTTCCACGTTCACAAATCGGGGCATCCGGTATTTTAGACATCGTGCTCTCCTGCCTTACGCTGCTTCGTTACCGAATTTCTGAAGTCGCATCTGCAACTGTCGCATCGCTGTGTAGAGACGACTTTTCACGGTGCTCAATGGCAAATCCAAAGCTTCGGCTATCTCTCGAAAAGTTAGTTCTTCAAATTCCTTCATCAGTACAACCTGGCGTAAATCTAGCGGGAGACTGTTCACCGCGCGTCTAACCGCATCGATGCTCTCTCTACCCTCAGCCACTCGAGACGGAGAAAGCTCCAAAGGAGAAGAAAAGCTTGAGGCCTGCCGTTGCTCTTCATCTTCAATCGCCGCCTCATTTCTCACCTTGGCCCGGCGTTGACGCGTAATGCACTGGTTTACCGCAATCCTATGCAACCAGGATGAGACCTTAGCTTCTCCGCGAAAACCTCGCAAATTCCGGAAAGCCGCAAGGAAAGTCTCCTGGGTTGCGTCCCGCGCGTCTTCCTCGCGCCCAAGCATGCCGTAGGCAAGCGCAAAGATCCTTCGCTCCCAGCGTAATACTATCTCGCCGAAAGCCTCAGCATCTCCTGTTAGAGCGCGCTCTACGATCTGCTCGTCGCTCGTGGCGGTTTCCATCCTGTCTTAGTTTCGCGGGACCGCGTCCCGCTTACAATTTCTTAAATCGAGCGCGGACTAAGCTTTGCGCTCGCCACTTTAGACGCGGTCGCCCGCATTTAGGCCGATAAAATACCTTTGTCCCAGGGTCAGACGATAGTCCAACATTCCTCCACCTACAGCGAAAGACTAAATTACCTTGCCTTCCGAGCTATTCCGCCAGCCTCGTTGCGGTGTTCTGTCCCCGCCCGTCGGCGAGATCTGAAGTAAAATCCTATTAAACCATGAGTTAAACCATGTAAAGGTTCAGAGCGAAAGGCAGTGCCGGCGGCATAGCCGGAACGAGATAGTAGTATATAGCCAGGTAAGCACCTAAGAATCTTCTAAGCAGCAGCGTCCTTTTTGTGAGGATGCGGCTGTTGCGCTTATAATCAAAAATTCAGTTATTTAGCATCTCGAACAGCAGTGGCAATTGGAACAATCTTATGGGGCTTTTTTGGAGACGCAAAGGTAAGGATCAGTTTGTAACCCTGGGCTTGAATAAACCGGAAGTTGCTCAGAATTCTAAGGACGAGGCGGCGACCTCATCAATCCCTTCGGAGCAGAAGCGTGTGATTCAGGAAGAATCGCCGCTTCAGGCGGTTGAGCCACTGCCGTTGGAGCCAGTAGCAACCGGCGCCGGATCCGCACCAGTGATCGCTGATTCTCGCATTGCTGAGAGACCCACTGCGAGGCAAGCACAACCAGACTTGTCACCAGTTCGGGCAGGATTGCGCGAGGCCGCGCTCGACCAAAAACCGGTTCCCGGTCGTCCGCCGTTCGCTACGTCCATTCTGGGGTTAAACCTCTCAATCGAGGAACTACAGGCGCAGGAAGCTGCTCTAGAGCAGGAGTTCTCGGCTCGTTTCCGCAGAGCTGTGGCTGCAACACGCGAAACGCTTTCAGAACGGCTTGATACCGTCTTTCAGGGATTGAAGCAGATCGACGAGAACTTGCTCGACGAACTGGAAGAAGCGTTGATTGCCGCGGATATCGGTGTGGCAACAACGCAGCAAATCCTGGAAACAGTCAGACGCGGGATTGCCCGGAAACAGATCAACGATCTAGATGCACTCAAGCAGGCGATTAAGAATGAACTGCTGAAAATCTTGCAGGCGTCGGAAAACCAGGGTGTGGCTTCTGAAACAAGCGTTCCAGAAGACGTGCTTCCTTACGTAATGATGGTTGTGGGCGTGAACGGCGTCGGCAAGACTACGACGATCGGGAAACTTGCCCAGCGAATTAAGGCAGAAGGAAACGATGTTCTAATTTGCGCCGCTGACACATTCCGCGCCGCTGCCTCTGACCAGTTGGCGATCTGGGCTCAACGCACGGGCGTTCCCCTGATTCAGCAGAAGCAGGGGACTGATCCAGCAGCTGTACTCTTTGATTCGCTGAAAGCTGCGAAGTCACGGGGTTCTGACGTGTTGATTGTCGATACCGCTGGACGCTTGCACAACAAATCGAATCTGATGGCTGAGCTGGAAAAGATGAAGCGCGTGGCGGGGAGGGAAGTTTCCGGCGCTCCGCACGAAACATTGCTTGTGGTTGACGCGGTGACCGGACAAAACGGGTTAGAGCAGGCGCGGCAGTTTCTCAAGGTGGCGGGCGTAACCGGAATCGTCTTGACGAAGCTCGACGGCACGGCGAAGGGTGGAATTGCGGTGGCGATCGCAAACGAGCTAAATCTGCCAATCCGTTATGCCGGCATTGGTGAAAAGGTAGATGACCTGGTGGTCTTTGACCCGGAACTGTATGTGAACGGTTTATTCGAATAGGAATTCGTGCAACGGACTATAGCAACAGCGAGTGGCGCAATTGAGGGATGGAGCGACACGGATCATCGCATGATGGCCCGTGCTCTTGCCCTTGCCGCGAAAGGCACTGGCCAGGTAAGTCCTGGACCTCTCGTCGGCTGCGTAATCACTACCTCGGAAGGTGAAATCATTGGGGAAGGTTTCTACGTCTACGAAGAGGTAAAGCACGCCGAGACCCTGGCGCTTGAGCAGGCGGGAGGCAGAGCCAGGGGCGCTACCGCATACGCATCGCTGGAACCTCACGCCCACTTCGGAAAGACACCGCCCTGCAGCGATGCTTTGATTGCCTCCGGGATAAAGCGCGTTGTGGCGCCTATCGAGGATCCAAACCCGAAGGTCTCCGGGCGAGGCTTTGATCATCTGCGCTCAGCGGGCCTTGAAGTCAGCAGCGGACTGATGGCTCGCGAAGCGAAAAAGGTAAACGAGAAATATCTCCACTTCATGAAGACCGGGCGACCTTTTGTTCATCTGAAGCTGGCCACGTCTCTGGATGGCAAGATCGCCACTCGCACAGGAGATTCACGTTGGATCACCGGTAAGGAATCGCGTGAGCGGGCACACGAGTTACGGCATGAGTATGACGTAATCCTTATCGGGGCAGGCACGGCGCTCGCCGACAATCCCCTGTTGACTGATCGCTCCGGCAAGCCCAGGAGAAGGGCGCTAACGCGCGTCGTGCTTGATGAAAGACTGCAAAGTGATCCCGAGTCTCAGCTGGTGCAGACCGCCCAGGAGGCGCCGGTTTTGGAGCGACTGTGGCCGGGAATCTGATAGACGCTGGACTAGTAAACAAAGTCACCTTCTTTCTTGCGCCGGTAATCATTGGGGGTCGAGACGCTCCGAGCGCTATCGGGGGTCATGGTGCAGACAGACTGATTGACGCCCTGGATCTAGTTGATGTCGAAATGGTCAAGCGAGGCCGCGATATTGAAGTGACGGGGTATCCGGCCAAGGCAAGAGACAGCGAATGAAAGAGATGTCTTAGCGGCTTTGCCGCCCCGCAGTGCGGTAAGGCTATGCCTTACCGGGTCAACCTTTTAAATACTTGAGAGGCTATGCCTCGGACCGGAGGCATAGTCTCTCATCAAGTTGGACAACCGGCCGGTAAGGCATAGCCTTACCGCACTGGGGGCGGCAAAGCCGCAAGAGGGAGCTTTGAGTCTAGTATCTGTGCCTTGTTCTTAGATCTTGCCGCTATGCCGCTTTTTCCGACTCCCAGCTAAAGCAGGGTGTGAATGAGAAGTCGCTGGCTCAGGCTTTTGTTACAGACACTAGCTCTACAGCTGAATCTCAGCCTCCGACTCTCATGCACCGTCCTTCAAAGCGCTTAGGTCAAAACTTTCTCAGCGACAGCCGAATCATCGATCGCATCATTCAGGCATTAGATCCTAAGTCCGATGAAACGATTATTGAAATCGGCCCCGGGCGCGGAGCACTCACGGCTCAACTCGTCGAGAACGCGGGCGCTGTGGTGGCAATTGAGTTTGATAGGAACCTGATAGCCGGGCTGTTGGAAAGATTCGGATCCAGCCGGAACTTCAAACTCGTTCAAAGCGACGCACTCATTACCGATTTGTGCTCCGAGATAAAGCCTGCCAATCAAGCTCGTTTGGTCGCCAACCTTCCTTACAGTATTTCCACTGCAATTTTGCAGCGCTTAATCGGGCAGCGAAGTTGTTTGACGGAGATGGTCCTAATGCTGCAGCGAGAAGTCGTTGAGCGGATCACCGCGCCTGCAGGTTCAACCGATCGCGGCTATCTCTCGGTTGTCGTGGAAGCTTACTGCGAAACTGAAAAGCTTTTTGATGTGGCCCCGGGCGCATTCCGGCCTATGCCGAAGGTGTGGAGCAGCGTGATTAGGCTGAAGGTGCGGCCGCATATTGCTGTAGCAGTCAAAGATGAAGCTTTGCTATGGCAGGTGGTCAGCGCCGGGTTTGCCCAGAGGCGAAAGACGATTCTCAACAACCTGCGATCCGCTCAGCCCAGGTTGCAGGAGTTAGTCAAGCGGCGCGGAGGCGCAAGCATTGTGCTATGTCAGGCGGAGATTGACCTACGCAGACGTGCGGAAACTC
>JAIVJP010000084.1 GCA_020199975.1 Acidobacteriota bacterium | reverse complement strand
GCTCATAATAGAGCAGAGGATACTACAAAAGAAGAACGGCAGGTTTTTCGGAAAACCTGCCCCGAAAGCATGTTATCCGAATTGGTAATTAAGGATCGCCCTCATGGACCAATTCCTAAAGGTGTGTTTGGATTTTGATGGGGTATCTATCGCTTTTGTTGTTTTGGCACTTTCAATGACACGTAAGGTCATACCGTCAGTCAATCTGAGGAGGGTTCTAATCAATTTGACACAAACGACATCGCTCACAGGGCACCATCCAGATGAGCTTGGGCATTGGCGACTTTCGATTTCCGACCGCCAGTCTGCGAGCTTTGTTCTTCGTGCTTTATACTTTGATGAGAGTTCGGGCCTAAATTCCAACTGATGACTCTTCGATCGCTGCCAATCGGCAATTGGCATTTGGCAATCAAAAATGTTCTGAGCGGCGTAGGCTGAGTGCAACCCTTGTTCAAGTTCCACCAAGGGCCTATCCGTTCGTGATATTCTTATGCCAAATTTCTTAACTGGCCGCCCGCGCTACACCGAGATCATGCCGGTTTAGCTGTGCGCTCTTTTCGGCTTTCACGGCTTTCCAAGGTTATGGCTGATTTTTTCGCATCCCTAAAAAGAAGGACGTCCGACTACGGAAACGAACGACCGATCCGTGAAGAAATCTTTAGCGTCGAGCGTCTCGAGCAATACGCGCAGACTCTGGCCGCCGAACATAGAATCGTCAGGAAGAAGGGACGTGCCTACCTGCTGCCTCGGCTCGAGAACAACGGCCGAAAGCTCGTTGCCGCCTATCGCACCCTGGTGGAAGCGCTACGCGGCGGCCGTTCGATCTCTCCGGCGGCGGAATGGCTGGTTGATAACTTTCACATTATCGAAGAGCAACTCCGCGAGATCCGCGAAGACCTGCCCAAGAGTTATTACTACGAATTACCCAAGCTCGCTGACGGAGAGCTCAAAGACTACCCACGAATTTATGCGGTCGCCATCGCTCTGATTGCCCATACTGACAGCCGTCTAGAGACCAATACGCTCCGCAGGTTCATTGCCGCATATCAAACGGTCTCACCGCTTACGATAGGTGAACTGTGGGCAGTGGCAATCAGCCTTCGTTTGGCGCTCGTGGAGAATTTGCGAAGGCTCGCCACCAGGATTGTTGGCGCCCGTGAGGAGCGCGAGCAAGCCGATCAACTGGCCGACAAACTACTGGAACTTGCTGCCCGGCAGCCTCCCGAACTGGTGCCTATAATTACTGAGCGGTTGGGAAAACGCGACCACCTACCCCGGTCATTCGTGGTTCAACTAACGCAACGCCTGCGTGAACAGGATCCTGCCTTGATGCCTGTGACTGACTGGCTGGAAAAGCAACTCGCACGGCAAGGAACCAATATCGAACAAGTTATTCACCGCGAGCATCAACGGCAGGCTGCGACCCAGGTTACGATCGGCAACATCATCACGAGTATGCGTCTCCTTTCAACGCTCGACTGGCGTGATTTCTTTGAGAGTGTCAGTTTGATCGATCCGCTGCTGGGGAAGGATCCGGCAGACGCATATTTGAAAATGGAGTTTGGCTCCAGGGATCGCTACCGCCATGTAGTGGAACGGATAAGCAAGCGAACCTTGTTTACGGAGCTGGAGATTGGCGAAGCAGCAGTCATGATAGCAGCTAAGGCGTCCAACGGAGGCAAAAACGGTGGGCCGCAAGCTCACGTCGGCTACTACCTGGTTGATGAGGGTTTGGTTCAGCTGGAAGCCGCTTTTGGGTATCGACCACGACTAACCGAGAGTTTCCGTCGATGGTGTATACGCCACCCGACGCTCGCTTATCTAGGCACGCTGACTCTTTTGACGGCCCTGATCATCGCAGTCCTGGTCTTCTCGATGTACCTAGCAGGCGCCGGCTGGCCATTGTTGGCGGCAACTTTCCTGCTGGCTCTCATTCCTGCCAGCGATCTCGCCCTTAGCATCCTGAACTGGGACGTAACCCATCTCCTCGAGCCACGCCTATTGCCCAGGATGAACACTTCCGAAGGTATCGGAGAAAACGCGTGCACGATGGTTGTGGTCCCCACGCTCTTCTCCAGTGAAGAGGGCGTGCGCGAACTACTCGGGAGATTGGAGGTCCATTTCCTCGCAAACCAGGACGAGCATATTTTTTTCGCCCTCCTGGGAGACTTTGTAGACGCCGATGCAGAAGAGCTGGCCGAAGACGCCGTTCTTCTTGATGTGGTTCTGAGAGGCATTGATGACTTGAACCAGCGTTACAACAAGCACCTTCCTCAGCGGTTTCATCTGTTTCACCGGCACCGTCAATGGAATCCGGCTGAAGGGAAATGGATGGGTTGGGAACGGAAGCGGGGAAAGCTCCACGAATTCAACCGCATCCTTCGCGGAGCCCGAGATACAAGTTTTATGGTCCAGACGGCGGATCAGGCACTGCTCTCGCAGGTGCGCTTCGTGATCACGCTCGATTCCGACACCAAACTACCGCGCGAAGTTGGCCGCAAACTCGTGGGCACCGCCATCCATCCGCTCAACCGGCCCCGCATTGATCCGGCCACCAGTCGTGTCACCTCCGGTTTTGGAATTTTGCAGCCCCGCGTCAGCATTTCACTCGAGAGCTCTTCCCGCTCAAGATTCGCGCGCATTTTTTCCGGGAACACCGGAATCGATCCCTACACGACGGCCGTCTCAGATGTGTTTCAGGATCTCTTTGGCGAGGGCAATTACACCGGCAAAGGTCTCTATGATGTGGACGCGTTTGAGTCTTCCCTGGACGCACGCGTACCGGAGAATTCGCTACTCAGTCACGATCTCTTTGAGTCGCTGTACGCTCGCGCGGCTCTGGTTACCGACATTGAGCTCCTCGACGACTATCCTGCACACTACGATTCTTATGCTCACCGTCAACATCGCTGGACGCGAGGCGATTGGCAGATTATTCGCTGGCTCTTTCCCTCCGTGCCTGACGCACACGGACGCAAAGTGCAAAATATCCTGCCTCTGATCTCGCGCTGGAAGATTCTCGACAATCTACGGCGCAGCCTGGTTGCGCCTTCTCTGTTCATCTGGCTGGCGGTTGCATGGACAGTATTTCCGGGCTCGACTCTGATTTGGACTCTTTTCGTCGTGCTGGCGATTGCCTTTCCCGTTTATCTACATGTCACCACAAGTCTCTTAATACATCCGCGCGGCGTCCCCTGGACCAGTCATTTCTGGAGTGTCTGGGGCGACATCAGCACCAACACCGCGCAGGCGGCCTTATCGATGATATTTCTCCCGCATCAAGCTTATCTGATGCTGGATGCAATCGTCCGCACACTGTATCGAAAACTGATCTCGCGCCGGAAGTTGCTTGAGTGGGTAACCGCTGCGCAGGCCGAACGTTCGGCGCGTCACGATCTGCCCTCGTTTTTATGGTTCATGCTGCCTGCTGAGTTGCTCACAATGGCTGCCGCTGTGCTTAACTTTTTACTGAAGCCTTCGTCGCTGAGTGTGGCAGCTCCCTTCCTGGTAGTCTGGGCGATGTCACCCTTTGTCGCTTATTGGATTAGCCAACGCACCGCGCCGAACCGCAGAGAACTGGCAGATGAGGATCTCCGCTTCGCCCGTCTGGTGGCTCGGCGCACCTGGCGCTTCTTTCAACCCTGTCCGCGCATGACTTCGGCTATATCAGTACCATGGAATTCGTCGAGCGACAGGAGCTGACATTCGCATCGCTTACGAAGTTGGGAAAGCTTCGTGGCCATTGTTTCAATTGGTACGACACCAGAACTCTGGCACCGCTGGTGCCGCAGTACATCTCAACCGTCGATAGCGGCAATCTTGCCGGTCATCTCATCGCCCTTAAGCAAGCCTTCATTGAGATGCCCGAGGTCAAGCTCCTCGACCAACGCGTTATCGACGGACTCAACGACACGATCCTTGCCATCAGCGAGGAAGCGGGAAGGCTTGGGACCGTCCGGCAACGAACTGCGGTGGTTACAGTCAGGCAGTTGCGTGGCGAAATTGAAGCATGCAAGAGGCTACTCGCTTCAGATTCGAACAGATCACCATCGTCGTGGTTTCTCCTCTTCGACTCGCTCGAAAAGCACGGCGCGGAAATTACCGACATTGTGGACGCACTATCAATTGAGCACGGCCCTGAGAGCTTTGAGGACTTGCGTTGGTGGGTGGGAGCATTGCGACAGCAGGTGCGGTCATACCGACGTGATGTAATGACGCTTACGCCCTGGGGGCAATTATCGCTATCTCCGATCGAGGCCGCGATTGAAGGGCTCGCAGAGGAAACAGACGCTCACTGGCGAGGTGTCGCAGCTCTTCTAGATGCCGTGCCCACGCCGTTAGAAATACCTGAGTTGGCTGATCAGGCGCTCCTCAAACTTGCTGTTTTACAAGCGCAGCTCGCTGAGTCGTCGGCGGCGGGAGGTCATGGAGCACAGAGCGCAAGTAGCGCGATCTCACGTCTCGCAACAGCCATCGAAAATGCATCAGGCGCCGCCAACGACCTGCTGTCAAGACTCGGTCGTCTGGCCCATACGTGTGAACAGATTGTCGAAGAGATGGACTTTCGCTTTCTCCTTGATCCGGAGCGCAAGGTCTTTACCATCGGCTATAACGTTGGCGAGCTTCGCCCCGACAACTCTTTTTACGACCTGCTGGCTTCTGAGGCGCGTCTGGCAAGCTTTGTGGCAATCGCCAAAGACGACGTCCCACAGGAACACTGGTTTCGCATGGGTCGCCAACTCACCTCCGTAAATGGTGGACGCGCCCTGATCTCATGGACCGGCACGATGTTCGAATATCTGTTGCCACTCCTGGTTATGCGCAACTACGAGGGCACGCTACTGAACGAAACCTATCGCTCAGTGGTGGCAAGACAAATCGAGTATGGTCGGGAACGCGGCGTGCCGTGGGGTTTATCTGAATCAGCCTACAACGTACGCGACCTGCAACTGAATCACCAGTACGGACCATTTGGCGTGCCGGGTCTTGGTCTGAAACGAGGGCTGATCGAGGATCTGGTTATCGCTCCCTACGCCACCATGCTGGCGGCGATGATCAGCCCCGCCAAAGCGATGGAGAATTTGCGCGCGCTGGAACGGGAGGGGGCGCTGGGCAGGTTTGGTTTTTACGAGTCAATCGACTACACGAAGGAGCGCCTTCCCCAGGTTCAAAGACGCGTTATCATTCGTGCGTTCATGACACACCACCAGGGCATGAGTCTTGTCGCGCTGAACAATGCGCTTGACAACAGTCGCATGGAGAATCGCTTTCATGCCGATCCACAGGTGCGGGCCACCGAACTGCTGCTGCAGGAGCGAGTGCCGGTGGGTGTGCCCGCGGCGCATCCTCGGGCCGAAGAAGTGCTGACTGGTCGGGTCACGCAATCGTTGCCCGGCATGGTCACCCGCGTTTACCACACACCCGATCTGGAAACACCCCGCACGCAGCTACTTTCGAATGGCACTTACAACGTCATGATCACCACTGCCGGAGCAGGATATTCCGCATGTGGCCCAAACGCTGTAACTCGCTGGCGCGAAGACGCGACCAAAGATAACTGGGGCACCTTTATTTATCTCCGGGACATGCGTAGCGCCACGGTGTGGTCGGCGGGTCATCAGCCGGTTCAACGCCGGCCGCAGTCGTACGAAGTCGCGTTCTCGGAGGACAAAGCAGACTTCTGGCGCAGCGATGCCGGTATCGTCACACACCTCGAAGTCGTGATTTCAGCCGAGGACAATGCCGAGGTAAGGCGAGTTTCAATTACCAACAATTCCGTGCGGACGCGGGAAATTGAGCTTACCAGCTACGCCGAGATCGTCCTGGCCCCGCCTCAGGCCGACGCGGCACATCCCGCGTTCAGTAATCTCTTTATCGAAACTGAATTCTTCGCAATCGAGAACGCGCTCCTGGCCCATCGCCGACGACGATCATCTGAGGACAAGCAAATCTGGGCCGTGCACGCGGTGGTTGCCGAAGGCGACACCCTCCCTCGGAGCCGTGCAGTATGAAACGGACCGTGGTCGTTTTCTGGGGCGCGGACACACTCCCGCCGATCCGGTGGCAGTGATGGAAGAGCGTCCATTGTCCAACACAGTCGGAGCGGTGCTTGATCCGGTGTTCAGTTTACGGCGTCGCGTTCGCATTCCCCCAAACGAAACTGCCCGGGTAACGTTCAGTACCGCCATCGCCAACACGCGAGAAGAAGCGATGACGCTGGCCGACAAATATCACGATCCCAGCATCTTCGAGCGCGAATCACGACTGGCATGGACTAAGGCCCAGGTCGAGATGAGCCACCTGAATCTCGATGCTGAAGAGGCGCACCTGTTTCAGCGCCTGGCCGCACGCATCATCTACTCTGATCCTTCGCTGCGGCCGCGGCCGCATGTGCTGGGTCTCAACACTAAGGCCCAGTCTAGTCTCTGGCCCTACGCTATCAGCGGTGACCTGCCGATTCTGCTGGTGCGCATCAACCGGCTCGAAGATCTGTCGATGGTGCGCAAGATTCTGCGCGGGCACGAATACTTGCACTACAAAGGTCTGAAGATTGATTGCGTGATACTGAACGATCATCCGGCGGGCTACATTCAAGAACTGCAGAAGGAGCTGGAAGCGCTGGTGCGGACCAGCGGACTGCAGGGCTTGCAAAACAAACCCGGCGGCATCTTTCTAAGACGCGCGGACATCATGCCCGAAGCTGATCGGATCCTGCTTCACGCTGTGGCACGAGTGGTCATCGTTACCGAGCGTGGGCTACTCGAAGATCAACTCGAGCGTCTCGCCATTGAAGAGCCATTGCCAGCCCCTTTCGTGCCCCGTCTGGCCTCCCAGACCTATCCCGAGCCAACTGTAGCCTTGCCGGAATTGTCGTTCTTCAACGGCCTGGGTGGTTTCAATCAGGGCGGACGGGAGTATGTGATAGTGCTCGGCGAAGATCAGTGGACGCCGGCGCCCTGGGCCAACATCATTGCCAACCAAAGTTCGTTTGGATTTCAAGTCACTGAGACTGGCGCAGGCTACACCTGGTCGGTAAACAGCCGCGAGAATCGGCTGACCCCGTGGTCGAACGACGCGGTAAGCGATCCCCCGGGAGAGATTATCTATCTGCGGGACGAAGACACGGGCACAGTATGGTCCACGACTCCGGCTCCGATCCGCGAGGCAGAGCCCTACACGATCCGGCACGGCCAGGGCTATTCAGTCTTCGAACACACCAGTCACGGCATCTCGCAAGAGCTGCTGCTATTTGTGCCCCTGGAGGGTTCGGTGAAGATATCGCTGCTGCGCTTACGCAATCGTACTGAGCGAAAACGGCGCCTCACCATTACGCTTTTTAACGAGCTGGTGCTGGGGGCGCAGCGTAGTACTTCCGCCCCGTACATCATCACCGAAATCGACACCCAAACCGGTATCATCTTCGCTCGTAATCCTTTTAACAATGAGTTTGCCCATCGCGTCGCGTTTGTGACTACGAGTGAAAAGGTCTCCAGTGCTACCTGCGACCGCAAAGAGTTTCTCGGCCGGAACGGTACCCTCTCGATGCCCGCAGCCCTTCGGCGCGTGAGCCTCGCGGGCCGCGATGGCGCGGGATTAGATCCCTGCGCATCGATCCAGGTGACAGTCGAACTTGCGCCCCGAGAAGCTCGCGAGATTATCTTTATGCTTGGTGAAGGCGACTCAAAACAAGAAGCCCAGGAGCTAATCTCGAGGTTCACCCCTCCCTCAGCCATCAACGCGGCATTCGAGGCTGTGCTCTCTTACTGGGATGAAACGCTGGGCACGGTGGAAATAAGAACCCCCGACCTGGCGATGGATACGATGCTAAACCGCTGGTTGCTATATCAAACAGTGTCCTGCCGAGTCTGGGCGCGCTCCGCGTTTTACCAGTCAGGAGGTGCCTTCGGTTTTCGCGATCAGTTACAAGACGTGATGGCTTTGGTCTATAGCAAACCGTCACTCTCCCGCGATCAGATCTTGCTTGCTGCTGGCCACCAGTTTAAGGAAGGCGACGTGCAGCACTGGTGGCATCCGCCCACTGGCCGCGGCGTGCGCACACGATTCTCCGATGATCTACTCTGGCTGCCCTTTGTTACCTCGTTCTACATTAACGTCACCGGTGACCTGTCTGTTCTCGATGAAGTAGTTCCCTTTCTCGAAGCGCCACTCCTCGGACCGGAAGATCACGAATCGTATCTGCAACCTGTCGTGTCGTCTGAGGTGGGGACCATTTTTGAGCATTGTACCCGCGCACTCGATCGCAGTTTGGCAGTCGGCCCGCATGGACTGCCACTAATGGGCGGTGGTGATTGGAATGATGGTATGAACCGTATTGGACATCAGGGCAAGGGCGAGAGTGTTTGGGTGGGCTGGTTTCTCCACAATACCCTGGCCAATTTCTCACCTTTCTGCGATCAACGAAACGAAGTTGCCCAGGGCGACAAGTATCGCAAACACATGCAGAGTTTGAAGAAGGCGCTCGAGGAGCACGGCTGGGACGGAGATTGGTATCGACGCGCCTATTTCGACGACGGCACCCCGCTGGGCTCGGTGCAGAACGAAGAGTGCCGCATCGATTCGATTGTGCAGTCGTGGGGCGTTATCTCCGGCGCCGCTGAACATCATCGCTCGGTGCGTTCAATGGCTGCCGTTGAAGAATATTTGATCCGACGGGGTGACGGTCTGGTCATCCTGTTTACCCCACCATTCGACAAAAGCAATCTGGATCCCGGTTATATCAAAGGCTACGTTCCCGGTGTCCGCGAGAACGGCGGGCAGTATACTCACGCGGCATTGTGGACCTTAATTGCGTTTGCGATGCTTGGAGATGGCGAGCGCGCCGGCGAACTGTTTTCCCTCTTGAATCCCATCAATCACGCCTCGACACGCGCCGGGCTGCACAAATACAAAGTGGAGCCTTACGCGGCCGCCGGCGACATTTACGCCGTCCCTCCTCACACTGGACGCGGCGGATGGACCTGGTACACGGGCTCTGCGAGCTGGATGTATCGCGCGGGTCTGGAGTCCATTCTCGGTTTCCAATTACGCGGGGATCGGTTAAAGATAGATCCCTGCGTGCCACGCTGGTGGCGGGAATTTGAAATTACTTATCGACGCGGGCGGGCTACCTACCGCATCAAAGTCGAGAATCCGCTGGCTGTCCATAGCGGCGTGATCACTCTGGAGCTCGATGGCGCTTTGCAAACCGATGCTGAAATCTCCCTGACCGACGACGGTCAAACCCACAGCGTGAGCATCGTCCTGGGCGAAAAACCAGCTGAGGTGACGGAAACACTGGAAGCTGTGAATAAGCTGAATGGGCGGGCGGGCAGCAATCAATAACAAACGCGGACAGGCGCAGTTAAGAATTCAGTGTTTTAGAAATTTACATTCGAAGCTCCTGGAGGGTCTATGAGGGACGAACGCAGAAGACAGGTCTCGACCATGAAGATTGACGCCATCGCTAAGGTCGTCTACGGATTTTTCGCCGCCGCCTTTTTGCTTGTTGGCATCACCGCGTTCGCAGCAGGAACGGGTCTGTCGCCGGAACCTTTACACGCCGCAGCCATGGGGGTGGATCCTGGCGATGCTACTGCGCTTCACATTATTCAGGAGTTTGGAGCGTTCCTCGTCTTCATCGGTCTGATCACTTTCTGGTTCATGCGGCATTTCGCCCAAAGCCACACCTTCCATTGGGCCATGACTCTTGCCTGGGGCCTGATTGCTCTCGCCCATAAGTTCGATGTGAGGGGGTCCCGCAATTCCGGAATCGGCCCCATAATCAATTCAATTCCATTCATTCTATTCGCAGCATTGGGTCTGCTTCGCTGGAAGTCCGAGGGCCAGGCCCAGTCGAGATAGCAGGGCGTTCAAACGAAACGGAAAGGACGCAAATGCCACAACAAAGCAAAGGGCGACGAATTGCAGCGAGCTCTGTTTTGGAGTGCGCCCGGCAGAGCGAAGTGGCGACGGCGCTTTCGTCTTCTTCTAG
>JAIVJP010000083.1 GCA_020199975.1 Acidobacteriota bacterium | reverse complement strand
GGGCTACTGCGACTTGCGTTGCCAATGACGGAAAGAATCGCCGATCTAAGAAGTCGAGCGGCGAAGATTGGCGTCCCCGCGATCTACGTTAACGATAACTTCGGTAAATGGCAGTCGGACTTCAAGAAGATTGTGGCCCACTGCCTCGAGGATGGTGTACGCGGTAAGCCGTTTGTAGAATTGGTGCTACCGAACGACCAGGATTATTTTGTTTTGAAGCCAAAGCATTCGGGTTTCTATAGCACCACTCTCGATCTCCTGCTTAAACACCTTGGCGCTACAAATTTGATACTTACTGGCATCGCCGGAAACAACTGTGTACTCTTCACCGCCAACGATGCTTACATGCGCGACTTTAAGTTGTTCGTGCCTTCGGATTGCGTCGTTTCGCGGACGCAGGACGAGAATGATTACGCATTGAAGCAGATGGAGAAGGTTTTGAAAGCGAATATCAGGCCCGCCTCCGAGTTGGATTTAGAGAAACTCCGGGTGAATCCGCAGATTACACCGATTACACAGCGGTGTTAGCCGCAACCAAAGGGAAGCGATCCACGAAATTCCACGAAAGACACCAAGGGCAATTCATGTAAGTTCGTGTGTTTTCGTGGATCGCTGTTCCTGTCAAACTTTGCTCAATAAACAAGAAAGCGGACTCGTATCACAAATAGGAGTGCGGCTGGAATTACGACAGGTTTACGAGGACTTTAGCTCTTAAAACCAGTGGTGACTCACTGAGACACCGCGTCCACGTTACCCGACTGCTGAATTTCTAGCCGAAGGGTCGATCGATGGAAGGACTCTGTGCGGTGAAAAACTTGGGTCCGTTCGGGGTGATGTAAAGACAGTCCTCCAGGCGCATCCCAAACTCGCCATAAATCACTACGGTTGGTTCGTCGCTGAAACACATGCCTGGTTGTAGCGGAGTTTTGTTACCGCGTACAAAGTTGGTCCATTCATGACCATCGAGACCAATGCCGTGACCGGTGCGGTGAGGCAGTCCGGGTACTTTGTAATCCGGGCCAAAGCCGGCATCAGTGATTACTTTGCGCGCCGCCGCATCAACGGCTTCACAGGGCGCGCCGACTCTCGCCGCCGCAAAACCGGCGTCCTGCGACCTCCGCTCCAGATTCCAGATCTCGCGCTGCCGCTCTGTCGGCTTGCCGAACACGAACGTGCGGGTGATATCAGACTGGTATCCATCAACGCTGCAGCCACCGTCCATCAGCACCACGTCCCCTTCTTTCAACTTCTGCGGCGTGCTGCTGCCGTGCGGAAAAGCCGTGTACTTCCCAAAGCTGCAAAAGACGCCGCCATTGACTCCCAACGATCTGAATGCAGCACTGCAATTGCCCGAGAACTCGTCCTGCGTCATGCCTTCGCGCATGTTGTCGTGGGTAGCCTTGTAAGCGACGATAGTGATGTCATTCGCGCGCTGCATCAAAGCCAGTTCAGTCGGGGACTTAAACATGCGGCAGCCCGCCGTAATCGGATCGGCACTCACATACTGAAAAGCAGGCGCCGCCTTGCGTATCCCGTCAAAGAGAAAGAACCGTACACGCTCTTCCATGCCGATGCGGCCGGTGCGCAACCCGCGGTCACGGAAAATTTCGGCGACTCTCCGATAGGGACTCTGGTCCTCTTCCCAGGTGCGAATGTCTTCGCCGATTTTGATTAACTCGCGGGCGCGCGCTTCTTCAAACTTCGGGCAAACCCAGGCAATTTCACCGCGCGCAGGTATCACCAGCCCAAACATTCTCTCGCTCAAGCCCCAGCGCATGCCGGTAAAGTAAAACATGCTCGAGCCGGGCTCGAGATAGATGGCCGCAATTCGGTTGTTTTTCATCAGGCGCCGAGCTTTTTCAATGCGCCCTTTGCGCTCGTCGAGAGTAATTGCCTCGATACCGTCCGTCATCCGTCGCAGCTTGCGTATTGATTCAGGGATTTCGCGTTGCTGCGAAGTTTCCGGCTCGACCGTTCCGCCGCGGGTGCTTGTTCCTCCCAGCAGGGTTGAGCCTGCGAGGCCAGCCGATAAGCGCAGGAAGTCTCTTCTATCAGTGCACATAGTTTTCTCTATGAAACCTTCGCTTTTGAGTTTCCGACAAACATGAATCTGTATTACTTGGGTAGCGTCATGCTACACGAGCGAGTTACTGGCGAACAAGTCTGCGGAAGGCCATCGCAGATCAGTGAACGGGCGAATACAACTAGCAAGAACATCGAGGAAGCGATTATGATTAGCTGCCGTCACAGCTATTCATGAATCGACCCCGCAGACATGGCCAACCCGCCACGCTGGACGTACTGCGGGTTACCGAAATCCGAGCCCAGTTCCCCGCCTTGGAACGCGTTCACAATAATCTGCCAGTTGCTTATTTCGATGGGCCGGGCGGCACACAGGTGCCCCGCGCGGTGGTCGAGGTAATGGCCGAGTACCTGTACCACCACAACGCAAACACTCACTGGGCCTACCCAACCAGCGAAGAAACTGACACGGCCATCGAAACAGCCAGAGAAGCGTGCGCTGATTTCTTGAATGCCTCACCTCGAGAAGTCGCTTTTGGCGCGAATATGACCACGCTGACATTTCACCTGGCCAGAGCGCTAGCCGGCAGCTTCGAGAAAGGCGACGAGATTGTAGTGACCGAGTTAGATCACCACGCGAACGTCGCGCCCTGGCAAAGAATCGCAAACGAACGTGGGTTGACAGTGCGTTCGGTGAAGATGGTTCCCGAGACAGGTCAACTCGATTGGAAGGTTTTCGAGCAATCAGTCACAAAGCAAACCAAACTCATTGCGGTTGGCGCTGCTTCAAACGCACTGGGAACCATTAACGATCTCCGACGGGCAACTGCCTTGGCGCGTTCAGTGGGCGCGCTTGTATTCGTCGATGCCGTTCATTACGTACCGCATGCCCTCGTGGATGTTCGCAAAATGGACTGCGACTTCCTGGTTATGTCGGCTTACAAGTTCTACGGGCCACACATTGGAGTGCTCTTTGGCAAACAACAACTTCTCGAATCGATAGACTTTCCCAAACTTCTTCCCGCCCCCGACGACGCTCCGGAGAATGTCGAGACCGGCACTCAAAATCAGGAAGGCATGGTAGGGGCAGGTGCCGCCATAGATTTTCTTGCCGCGCTGGTCTCTGGTGGTTCGCGGCGCGGGCAGCTGGGGGTCGTCTACCAGGAACTCCACCGTCGCAGTGTAAAGTTGGCGCGACGTTTATGGGAAGGACTCTCTGAAATAGAAGGGATAAGCCTGTACGGGCCGCCTCCTTCCGTGCCCCGCACTCCCACAATTTCGTTTACCGTGGCAGGGGTCAAATCAACTGAGGTAGCCCGGCGACTGGCGCAACGCGGTCTGTTTCTTTCACACGGCGACTTCTATGCGGCGACCGTTGTCGACCGACTTAACCTTGGGCCAGAGGGTTTGGTGCGCGCGGGCTGTGCCTGTTACACCACCGCGGAAGAGATTGAACGGTTGATTGAAGGCGTGGCTGAAATCGCTGCAGGCTAATCCAAGTCCAATGTCCAACGTCCAATGTCCAAAGTCCAAAGTCCAAAGTCCAAAGTTCAATGTCCGATGTTCAATGTTCGCCCCAAGCAATGCACCGTTCATCGAGAGCCAATCAGACGTTGGACTTTGGACATTGGACTTTATTCCTTCACCGCATTAATAAAGTCTGCTAATAAACCGTAGGCAGTGCTTTGTAAGTTTGGCCGGTGAGAGGTAAGCGTCAGGCCTGGCATCATGTCCAATTCGAAATGGACAGCCAGGGAGGTGCCCCGCACGTTTCCCAGTGGATCAGTAGACGCGAGCTGTTCGGGTTTCACCGAAGCGTTCAAGGAAGATACATTTTCTCCGAGCTTGGCCCGAGCCACCAGCTTGTATGGTTTGCCTTCTGCGCGCGCGGCCTGCAACTTTTGTGTGCTCAAGCTTCGAATTCCTTCCCTACGCACCTCGCTCGGCTTCAAAGGAAGCTTCATTAACACCTTCGCCAGGGCACAGATC
>JAIVJP010000082.1 GCA_020199975.1 Acidobacteriota bacterium | reverse complement strand
AGTCCCATGGCGATCGATCCCGCGGCAATCTCCGCCAGGCCGGCGGTAACGATGATGCCGGTTGTGGCCACCGCTCCCGTAAGACCTGCAGCGAGCGCAAAGGGAACCGTCAACCCGTCTGACATTCCAATCACAACGTCACGTACGACTTCACTTGCTGTGAAGTGGCGTTCCATGTGTAGCGTTTGCGGCATGAACCACCCTCCGAAGATTCGTCAGGATTAGAGTCAACTGCAATGGGTGATAATAGCATCGGAAGCAGGCTTTGGATTGACGCGGGCCACCCCGCACCACAGAAGTCGGCAGGAGGCAAACGGCAGGGGAGGCGGCAGGAGGAAGCATTTTCCATTTCTCATATTTCTCATTTCTCATTATTTCTCATTTGCCATTAGTGGCGCCTATTTTTTCGTGTCAATTCACCACGAAATGAAATTCACCAGATGACCCGTGAAAAATGCCTCCTCCTCCCGCTCTTCACCTATCAACCTAGTGGGCAATTCTCCAGCTTGGCTTACAATGTTGCTCACCGAACTGGGGCCGGGATTCCTAAACCAGCTCCAACTCTTCTCGGGAGGTGAATCCAATTGCCGGGACAAGACCTAAAGAAACTGTTGGAACGCATCCACCTCCGTCTTGACGAAAGTTTCGTCGGCATTAGCAGCATGGTCTCCGATTTTGCGGCAGCCGATCTGGCAGAACTTTTTAATCAACTGACGTTACCGGAAGCCGCGACAGTTGTTTCGATGCTGCCGGTGCAACGTGCTATTGAAGTGTTTGATCAGCCGACAATGCGCCGCCGCGCAGCAATCCTTGAAGAGTTGGAACCAACGCGCGGAGCGGAAATTCTCGCTGGCCTCTCGGCTGACGAGCGCACTGACATCATCCAAAAGATGGGTCAGCACGAGCGCCACCGCATCGTGCCCAAGCTCGCTCCCGAATTGCGCACCGAGTTGGAAGACCTGTTGCAGTACCCCGTCAGCACGGCCGGCGGCATCATGACCACAGAGTTTGTACATCTCGATCTAAAGATGACGGTGGGGGAGGCGCTCAAACATATTCGATCGGTGGCGCGCGAGAAGGAGTCGATCTACGCCTGCTATGTAATTGAGCCCGAAACCGAGCATCTGCTGGGCGCCGTTTCGCTGCGGGATCTGGTGATGGCCGAACTCGATGCACCCATTACTGAAGTGATGCGCCGCAAGCCGGTAACGGTAAACGCGCTGGATGACCAGGAAGCGGTGGCGCAGAAGATCGGAAAGTACAACCTGCTTGCGGTGCCGGTGTTGGAGCAGGACGGCAGCGTCGTCGGTTTCGTAACCGTGGACGACGTGATAGACGTGCTGATTGAGGAACAGACCGAAGACATCCTGCGCATGGCCGGTGTTGAGCCCGGCGCGCTGGACAAGCCTTATTTCGACAATCCCATCTTTCGCGTGGTGCGCAAACGTATTGGCTGGCTGTTACTGCTTTTTGTGGCTGGAACGTTAACGAGCGCTGTGCTGCATCGCTTTGAAGCTGAACTGGCGGCAGTAGTGGCGCTCTCATTTTTTGTCCCGCTGCTAATTGGAACGGGCGGCAACGCCGGAGCGCAGACGGTGATGACCGTCATTCGCAGTCTAGCGCTTGGCGAGATCGGACTGCAGCACGCCTGGCACGTGGTGCTGCGCGAAGCTACTACGGGGATGGTGCTCGGGTTAATGGTGGCCCCCATCGCTTTTGGCCAGGCGCTGTTGTGGGAAGCGCCGGTTGCGCTCGCTCTAACCGTGTCGGTCACGATGTTTGCAATCTGCATCTGGTCCACAACTGTCGGGTCGCTGATTCCTATTCTGGCGCAGCGCTTCGGCGTGGATCCGGCTGTGCTCTCCGCGCCCCTGATCACGACTCTGGTTGATGCGACCGGCCTCATCATTTATTTCACGATCGCAAAAATGATCATGCGTCTCTAAGTGTGCTGGCTAGAACCTGTCCAGAAGAATGAGCACGCCGATAACAATAAAAGCGACGGCCGCGGCTCGCTTGATCCAGATCAACGGAATGTAATTGCCGACCAGACTCCCAACAACTACTCCAATCGCCGAGACAGCAGTCAACGCCAGAGCCGATCCAATGAAAACTGCCCAAGGTCGCTTCGACTGCGCAGCCAGGGTCATCGCCGCAAGCTGCGTTTTGTCTCCCATCTCCGCCAGAAAAATCACCCCAAACGTCGTCAGCAGGACCCGCCAGTCCATGTTAGTCCCCACCTTTCACCCAAGTTCTTAAATCGCGTCCCAGTGCCCTTGCAATGACTGAAGGGTGCTCGAATGGCATTTTCAAGAACATTAAGCGCCCCAGGCAAAGCTGTTATTGCTCAACTAAAGAGTCTCTCAGGTCGGGAAGGGTGGTTTACCCCCTCTCGGCTTTCACTAGTTTCAAGCGTCGAGTTTTCACACAGTAAATCATGAATCTTGATTCGCCACCGCGAATGAGAATAGAACGAGAGCAGTCAATCTGATTCGACTAACTTTCTATTTTTCATAAGAGTCTCCTCTGCTCGCCGGTTCTGTAACCGAGAGGCACTTCTCCGAACGCGCCAAACTGCCTGGTACCCTTTTATATTATTCACTGGTGCTTTGCCCACTCCCATCTTACAATTCCAGAGTCATTCCGTAAGCTCCTGTTCCTTAGCTACAGATGGGCGACACCACCAACGATTTTCTCGGCACGGAGAGATTCAGGATCCGCAGACGGTTGGGCTCCGGAGGAATGGGTGTGGTCTATGAAGCGCATGACCGGCAAACGGATAAAGTTGTTGCGCTGAAAGCTCTCACGCGCACAGAAGCCTCACACATCACTCGTTTCAAGAATGAGTTTCGCTCGCTAGCGGACGTCTCACATCCAAATCTGGTAGCGCTCTATGAGTTCATGTCTGATGGCCAGTACTGGTTCTTCACGATGGAATTGGTCCAGGGCGGCAATTTCCTCGAGTATGTGCGTCCCGGGTACAAAGCCAAGCACAGTCAATCCTCGCTGACTCCCACGCTGCTAAAGTCTTCCTCGAGCGATAGCAGGCAGGATTCGGAAGCAATCGCGGCTGGCGAAGCCGAAACCCAGCAATTGGATCCGATAAGAACAGCATTTACGGAAGAGCCGCGCTCGGAAACTACGATTGACACTAGACTGTCGAGATCAGAACTTGACCTCGATCGCTTGAATATCGTTCTGCGGCAACTCGCCGAGGGTCTTCATGGTCTGCACGGAACCGGAAAGCTGCATCGCGACATTAAGCCTTCCAACGTCCTGGTGTCGAAAGAAGGCCGGGTGGTCATTCTTGATTTCGGCCTCGTCGCCGAAGTGGAAGGCCAAGGACTACACGACAGCATCAGCCTGGCGGGGACTCCAGACTACATGTCTCCCGAACAGGGAGCGCAACTGCCAATTTCAACTGCCAGCGATTGGTATAGCGTAGGCGTGATCCTTTATCAGGCTCTTACCGGCCGGCTTCCTTTTTCAGGAAGGTTCTTTGAAGTAATGATGAACAAGCAGAGCTTGGATCCCCCAGCGCCCGCAGATCTCGTTCGTGGTGTCCCGGAAGAACTGAATGATCTCTGCGTCAGGCTGCTTCGTCGCAAGCCTGAAGATCGACCCACCGGTGGAGACGTTTTGAGAATCCTGGGCCACGGCACAACCGGACCTCTGAAACAGCCTTTGATGCCAACGCCGGTGTCGTCATCGCTGCACAGTGTGCCCTTCATCGGTCGCGAACGGTATAAGCGAGAACTCCTCGACGCTTTCACCGCCACGCGACAAGGCCAGACGGTCACGGTCTACGTTCATGGCGATTCGGGTGTAGGTAAAACTGCTTTGGTGAGGCATTTTCTAGACGATTTGCGAGCTCACGAGAGTGACGTGGTCATACTCGAAGGCCGCTGCTATGAACGAGAATCTGTTCCCCGAGAATCGGTGCCCTACAAAGCACTCGATGGCGTGATCGACAGCTTGACCAAGTATCTCATGGCTCTTCCCGAGGTGAAGGCGGAGGCCTCGATGCCCCGCGACGTGCTCGCGCTCGCGCGGTTGTTTCCGGTAATGCTGCAGGTTGATTCCGTCTTTAACGCTCCCCAGCGCGAACAGGAGATCCCCGATCCCTTTACGCTGAGACGTCGCGCCTTCGCCGCCTTGCGCGAACTGCTGGGCCGTATTTCCGACCGACAACCGCTAGTGCTCTATATCGATGATCTGCAATGGTCTGATGCCGACAGCACAACGCTGCTGGGTGAGATCCTTCGGCCTCCAGATCCGCCGCCACTTCTGCTGGTGGCCAGCTTTCGCAGTGAGGATATCGAGGCCAAGCCTTTTCTCAGAACACTCCTTAATAGCACGGGCACTGAGAGCCGGCGGGAGCTACGCGTAGCAACTTTAAATAAAGAGGAGGCGCGCGATCTCGCGCACCACCATTTGCTCGGTTCAAGCGTGCCCGCGATGGAACCTGTGGTGAATTCAATTATTCGCGAAGCGAGGGGAAATGCTTTCTTACTGGAGCAACTGGCGCGCTACGCCTCAACAAGCGAGCAGACGGCGACCACGGGCATCAATCTCGGGGTTATGCTTAGTGCCCGCCTGCGTAATCTACCTAAAGGAACGCGTCAGTTTGTTGACGCGCTGGCTGTTGCCGGCCGGCCGATTAATCCGGAAGTCGCCTACCAGGCAGCCGGATTATCCGGCGATGAGCTGCCGCTGATAAGTTCCTTGCGCGCCGCTCAGTTCCTCCGTAGCGGTGGTTCCAATCACACGGTCGAGCTTTATCACGATCGCATTCGAGAAACACTAGCATCACAACTTGACCAAACAACCGTGATCCAGATCCACCGGCGCCTGGCCCACGCCCTTGAAGCGCGCTGCATTGACGACCCCGAGGCGCTCTTCGAGCATTACATGGGCGCGGGGGAGCGAGTGCGCGCGGCCACCCACGCGGGAGTGGCAGCAAAGAAAGCGGCTGCTGCACTGGCGTTTGATCGCGCCGCGGCCTTCTTCCGTAGGGCCCTGGAACTGTCGCCGTCAAGAGGTGCGGAACTCATCGATCTCAAACGCGGTCTCGCTGAGGCCCTGGTTAATGCCGGACGGCCAGCGGAAGCCGCGCAGGCTTACCTCGACGTGGCCCATGAC
>JAIVJP010000081.1 GCA_020199975.1 Acidobacteriota bacterium | reverse complement strand
CCGCAAGGGACGTTACCCGGTCGCTACAAGCGACTGATACTGGCATTCAACTTTTTAGAGGATGGCTCAAGCCCATCTGACTGCAAATTACCGTTGGTACTTGGCTTTTCACACAGCCTCTACCGCTCCTCGGTTCTGCTAGAATGGCACGCCGCTGCGTGTGCCAAGCACCAGTCCAGCACGGCGAGCGTAGAGTCTTTCTACGTCAAACCGCGGGGTATTCAATCTCCAGCATCGAAGGACCAATACGAGGTGCGGCCAGCATCAAACCGATTATGGTTTTGGCGTCTTCTATCTCGCCCGCGGTGATCATTTCCAATGCTTGCGCGAACGGAAGGCGCACGACATCCACAATCTCATCGTCCTCTAGTTGTTGTTTCGTCTCTGTCATCTCGGTGGATAGATAGACCCACATTTTCTCTTCACAGAACCCGGGGGACACGAAAAACTCAGACAGCTTGTCTAGTTTGCCGGCCACAAAGCCAAGTTCTTCCTCCAACTCCCGTGCCGCCCCCTCTTCCGGGCGCTCACCCGTGTTCAAGGTTCCTGCCGGCGCTTCCAGAAGATAACGCACAGCCGGATGACGATATTGGCGCACCAGCGCGACACTACCGTCTTCAAAAACCGGGATAATCACCGCGCTGCCGGGATGGTGCACCACTTCCCGGTCGTAGGTCTTGTCGCCCTCGCGCACACTGTCGACAGTGACATCAAAAATGCGCCCGCGAAAGATCTCGATGCTTTTCAGAAGTTGAGGAAGCTGTTTCTGCGATGATGCCATGATGTTTCTCGCTACTGTCCCAACGTTAGGTGACATGTTAGTTCAAGATTGTGTCACCCCAAGAGATTGCTGGGACGACTGGTGTAATCGATTTCATTTTACGACTGGGAACAGCGCCTTCTACAGAACCGGGAGCGGTAGCGACCGCACTCAACCAGCTCAGGAAGTCGATTCCTAGGTGAAGGCTGCCTTGCTTGAATGCGGTCGCTCCCGGTTCTGTAGCGGACGCGATCGCTACGCTCCCGATCTGAGCACTGCCGCTTCTCAATTCCTGACAAATACCGCAGACGTCTCCTTGATCAGAGCCTGCGCCTCACCAATCACATAGAGAGACCCGCTGAAACAGACCAGCCCATCCGGCGGGGTGCCTTCGATGGCTGCCCGGATAGCGTTACGCAACGAACTCGCCGTAAAGATTTTCTGAGGCTCGACCATACGCGAAGCTAATTTCTGCAGTTCGTCCAGGCCTGCCGCACGTGGGCTATCCGGCTCGGTCAAAACCAACCTGTTAGCTTTAGGGAATAGATTCCCTGCCATCTGCTCAAGATTTTTGTCACGCATCGCGCCAAAGACGAGTGTCACTGGCGCGCCTACGAACTCGTCAAGGTATTCACGCAGAGCCCTGGTGCCAGAAGGGTTGTGCGCACCGTCGAACAAGAAAGCCGGACGTCCTTCCCATAGTTCCAGTCTTCCCGCGTGGCTGGCCATTTCTATCCCTTCGATAATCGCCGAACGCGAGATGGCGAAGCCGCGAGCACGCAGGGATTCCGCTAACCGGATCGCCACAGACACGTTTGTGATCTGATGGCGTCCTCGCAAACCAAGTAGAACATTTTCATAACGGTCCTGTTCCGTTTCGACGGTCACGCGCACACGACCATCTTGCGTCACGCTTTCCACCGTTGCACTGCATTGATCGACGCTCGGTTGAACGTCAACATGCTTACATTGGCGCAGAATCACGTCTAGTACTTCGGCAGGCTGGGGCGCGATTATCGCAGTGCTGCGCGGGCGAATGATTGCCGCTTTCTCCGCCGCTATACTCTCGAGCGTTTCGCCGAGATATTCTTCGTGGTCTCTTTCGATTGGAGTTATAGCGACTAACTCAGCTCCCGCCACGCTGGTAGCATCAAGCCGCCCACCCAGTCCGGTTTCGAGTATTGCTAATTTCATCTGATCTTCCCGGAAAGCGAGCAGAGCGATGGCGGTCACATGTTCGAAGAATGTGGGGAGTGCCTCAATCTGTCCCTCGTCGACGAGCTTTTCGGCGGCGCTGCGTACCTGGGTTGCGTGACGGGCGAAATCCTCCGTTGAGATTTCCCGGCGTGCAACCTTAATGCGCTCGGTGATGGAGATGAGATGCGGTGAAGTGTAGAGGCCGGTCTTAATGCCGGCAGCTTGGCAGATTGAATCAAGGACCACGGCGGTGGATCCTTTGCCATTGGTTCCTGCGATCTGTACGGCTGGAAAGGACTTCTGAGGATTGCCGAGCGCCGCGAGGAGCAATTCAGTATTTCTCAGACCGAGTTTGATGGTGAGGGTTTCGACCCCAAGACTCAGGAGATACCGGAGCGTCTCGTCAAACTGCATGAACATTTCCCAAAACTACAAGCTGATGATGAAGCGACAACCGAGACATCTGTTGAATGCAAACGAGAGTTAGGCTGAGAGGGTGAACCACGGAGGGACACGGATCAGCACAGATTTTAAGCGTTTTCGACCTGTGTTGGTCTGTATCCATCTGTGGCTGTTTATCCTGTCTGAACTGTTAAGCCATCGAAAGCCATGATCGACTCGCGCCTGGATCATTTTCCCGAAACCGTACCGGTTCGCGCCTTCTCGATCACGGGCTCGTAGATCTCAGGATTCATGGTAAAGTTGAGCAGCTTGATTATGTAGTCACGCACTTCTCGTCGATCCACGATTGCGTCGAGCATGCCGTGTTCCAGAAGAAACTCCGACTTCTGAAAATCCTTTGGTAGTTTCTGGCGAATCGTTTGCTCAATCACACGCGGCCCCGCGAAACCAATCAGCGCTTTCGGTTCGGCTATGATGAAGTCCCCGAGCATTGCAAAACTCGCGGTAACTCCTCCGGTCGTGGGATCAGTTAACACGGAGATAAAGGGAAGCTGGGCTTCGTCAAGTGTTGCCAGCGCCGCCGAGATCTTTGCCATCTGCATCAGCGACAGTGTGCCTTCCTGCATCCGGGCGCCTCCCGAAGCCGAGAAGATGACAACCGCGCCATGTTCTTTGAGCGCGCGTTCGATTAGACGCGTAACCTTTTCCCCCACCGCTGAGCCCATGGAGCCGCCAATGAAAGACATGTCCATGGCTCCCGCAAAAACGAGATGATTCCCGACTTTGCCACGCGCGTTGATGATTGCTTCGGAAAGGCCGGAAGATTTTTTCGCCTGCCTTAGGCGCACTGGATAAGGTTTGCTGTCGACAAACTCGAGTGGGTCAATCGATATCACTTCCGCATCGAGCTCTTCAAATTTCCCCTCATCATAGAGCATGCCGAGTCGCTCTCGGGCGCCAATGCGAAAGTGATAGCCACAGTGCTTGCAAACTTGATGGGCCTCGTCAAGTTCGCCCGTGTAGAGGTGCGCTTCACATCCGTCACACTTGACAAAGACATTCTCGGTCTTCACCACTCGCTCCTCAGGGCGAACGGTCTCAATCCTTTTACTCTTTTTGCTAAACCAGGGCATGACGGCTGAGCGCTAGTGTAGTGTCTCAGAAATTCCTTTACAAAGGCACGGACTGCTTTGGCCCATTTTCACTGGAGGGCACCTCAGGTCAATGGATTTTAGAGACACTACACTAGTGCAACGTTAATGAGCTTCGAACGGTTGCCGCTCACTACAGAACCGCGAGCGGTAGCGACCGGATGCTACCACTCAACCTCCAAAAGAACCGCGATCAATGACGAGTTGAGCTAAAGGACCGGTCGCTATCGCTCCCGGTTCTGTAATTGAGTGGCGCGATTTAAGGAACATCGTGCAAGACCACCAACCGAAACCATTTGTCTGGACCGCTCAAGCGGATCATCGATAAGGTCAGTCGTTGTAAAGGAATTTTTAAGACACTACACTAGTTATAAATCTCCATGAAAGGATTGATCTGAAAAGGCAGAGGTTAGCATAGACATGAGACAGGGAGAAGGGGCCTTCTGAACGGTACCGGTTCATTTTGAGTCCGGAAGTTTAGAGTTCAACCTTTAGGTTGCGGCTTAGCGGTGCGGACAAGC
>JAIVJP010000373.1 GCA_020199975.1 Acidobacteriota bacterium | reverse complement strand
GCGCTAACGTTTATAACGTTTAAAAGAGCGCGCATTCAGAACTCAGCTTGTGAAGTTTGATTAATGAACGTCTATTTTGCGGAAGTCATAGGCACGATGATTATGTTGATCCTCGGTGACGGCGTCGTCGCCAACGTGTTATTAAACAAATCAAAAGGTCAACACGGCGGCTGGATGGTGATTACTACGGCTTGGGGGTTGGCGGTCATTATCGCCATCTTTTGCGTTGGGCGTATCAGCGGCGCGCACCTTAACCCGGCGGTCACTGTCGCGCTCGCCGCGGTCGGTTCATTCCCCTGGAGGCAAGTACCCGGCTACATCCTCGCCCAAATCGTCGGGGCGTTTCTGGGCGCGGTAGTAGTCTGGGTGCTATACCTGCCGCACTTTGAGGAAACGGAGGACAAGGGACTGAAGCTCGCCGTGTTTTGTACAGCGCCGGCGATTCGACGCCCCGTTTTTAACTTCCTCTCCGAAGTCATCGGCACGGCGATTTTGCTTTTCGGAATTCTCGCAATTGCCGCTAACGCACAGAAACTAACAGCGCCGAACGGCATCGATCTCTCGGTGGTCTTCAGCCAGGGCATACAACCGATTCTGGTCGGATTTCTCGTCTGGGGCATCGGGCTTTCACTCGGTGGACCCACTGGATATGCTATCAACCCGGCGCGCGATTTGGGTCCGCGTCTCGCTCACGCTGTGCTGCCCATTGCGGGCAAAGGAAAAAGCGACTGGGGGTACTCTTGGATTCCCGTCATCGCGCCCCTCATCGGCGGCCTCATCGGCGCAGGTCTGTTCACCATAATTGGATTCTGAACGAAAGAAGAAAACTCATGAATCGATACGTTGGCGCAGTTGATCAAGGCACGACCAGCACGCGCTTTATGGTTTTTGACCACGCAGGGCGCGAGGTTGCGCGCCACCAACTGGAACACAAACAGATTCTGCCGCAGGCAGGTTGGGTGGAACACGACCCTGTGGAGATCTACCAGCGCACATGCGATGCAATAGAAGGCGCGCTGGCCAAAGGCAACCTCACGGCGCAAGATCTCGCCGCCATAGGCGTCACGAACCAGCGCGAAACTACCGTCGTCTGGAATCCTAAGACAGGCGAACCGCTCTACAACGCCATTGTCTGGCAGGACACGCGCACAGACTGCATCATGCGTAAGCTGGAACAAGAGGGTGTGGGCGATGTGATTCGAAGTAGAGCGGGCTTGCCACCCGCGACCTATTTTTCCGGCGGCAAGATCCAATGGATTCTCGACAACGTCGACGGCGCACGCTCTGCCGCTGAACGAGGTGAGGCGATCTTCGGCAACATAGACACGTGGGTTATCTGGAACTTGACCGGAGGCGTCAACGGCGGGGTGCATATCACGGATGTGACGAACGCCAGTCGCACAATGCTCTTTAATCTTGAAAGTCTTGAGTGGGATGATGAACTGCTCAGGCTCTTTACCATTCCGCGGGGAATGCTGCCTACGGTTCGTCCTTCTTCGGATTCGAACTTTTATGGCATGACGCAACGAACCGGACCCTTCAAGGGCGAAGTTCCTTTGTGTGCAGACTTGGGCGACCAGCAAGCCGCGACCGTCGGGCAAGTTTGCTTCACATCCGGCGAAGCTAAGAACACCTATGGCACGGGCAACTTCATGCTTCTCAATACAGGTACGAGCATCGTGCCGTCCCACGCCGGATTGCTCACAACCGTTTGCTACCAGCTCGGTGCCGCGCGTCCCATTTATGCGCTCGAAGGTTCCGTAGCCGTGACGGGTTCGGCCGTGCAGTGGCTGCGCGACCAACTCGGTATGATCAGACAAGCCAGCGACATCGAACCGCTCGCCAACTCGGTTCCAGATAATGGCGGCGTTTACTTCGTGCCGGCTTTTTCAGGACTCTACGCTCCCTATTGGCGCGCCGACGCGCGTGGCTGCATCGTTGGACTCTCGCGATTTAACGACAAGGGGCATCTCGCGCGGGCGACGCTCGAAGCAATCTGCTATCAGACGCGCGACGTACTCGACGCGATGGTGAAAGATTCCGGCGTCAGATTGGAGGTCTTGAAAGTTGATGGCGGAGCGACAGTCAACGATACTTTGATGCAACTGCAAGCCGACATTTTAGGAGTTCCGGTTGTACGTCCGGTAATTGCCGAAACCACCGCGCTGGGAGCAGCTTATGCCGCCGGACTGGCTGTTGGTTTTTGGAGCGATGCAGAAGAGATGCGCCGCAACTGGCAGGCAGACAAGCAATGGGAACCGCGTTGGAGCGCGGACCAGAGGGACGTGGGTTATCTCGACTGGCAGAAAGCCATCGAGCGCACCTTGAATTGGATTGACGTTGGAAATAAGTAACGCGCTGCGCACGCAGGAGAGCACAAAGCTTATGACGCCCGCCCGCAGAAACTTCTTAAAACTTTTCGGCTCAAGCATCGGAATCATCGCTGCTGAAACCTTTGCGCCCGCACGCGCACAAGGCGGAGCGAAAGCGAGCGTTCCAACAACTTCACGGAAACTTCTCATCGCGCACCGCGGCGCTTCCGCTTACGCCCCTGAGCACACGCTTGAGTCTTATCAACTTGCGCTTAAACAAGACGCTGATTTCGTTGAGCCGGATTTACAAATCACGCGCGACGGTGTGCTCGTCTGTCTGCACGATCTCACGCTTGATCGCACCACAAACGTCAAAGAGGTTTTCCCCAGGGACTTTCGTGAAGGACTCGTTGACGGTACCCCAACACGCCTCTGGTACGTCACCGATTTCACTTTACGGCAGATTAAGCAGCTCGACGCTGGTTCGTGGTTCAACGTGAAATTCAAGGGCGCGCGGGTGCCGACGTTTCAGGAAGCAATTGATCTTGTTCGCGGCAAAGCCGGACTCTATCCCGAAACCAAAGCTCCTGAGGTTTACAGTCAACACGGCTTTGACATGGAGCGTTTAGTGCTTAACGTGCTCAAGAAGAATCGGCTGGATCAGCGTAGTGCCGCGCGTCACACACCTGTGATCATTCAATCCTTCAGCCCAAAAAGTTTGAGAAAGCTATCCGGCACGCTCAAAACGAAATTGCCGTTGGTTTTACTGATTGGCGAGGAAGGCCGCGCACGTTGGCTGACGGCGGCGGGACTAGCAGAGGCGAAACAGTTTGCGAGTGGCATCGGTCCGGCGAAAGCTCTGCTCAACAAAAGCCTGGTTATGCAGGCTCATGCTCTCGGTCTAAGCGTTACTCCCTATACCTTTCGCTCAAGCAACCCGGGACGATTCAAAACCGTGCGCGAAGAAATGAGCTATTACTTACACACTTTAGATGTCGATGCACTGTTTACTGACAACCCCGATCTATTTCCACGTGCACCGGTCAAAGAGTGAACAACTGCAGAAAATCGAGATAACGATACGAACACTGCGGCAATACCGGAAAGGTTGGTTATCGGATCGTTCCTAATGTAGTGTCTCAGAAATTCCTTTACAACGACGAACCTTACCTCATCGATGATCTGTTGAGCGGTCGCGACCCAGAAAATTGGTTTCGGATTTGTTGTTTTGCACGATGTTGCTGAAATGGCGCCGCTCAATTACAGAACCGGGAGCGGTAGCGACCGGATGCGAGACTCAACCAACGTTGATCCAATAGCCTCTAAGCAAAGGAGCAATTCCAGCTTGAGTGCTAACATCCGGTCGCTACCGCTCCCGGTTCTGTAAATTGAGTGTTGTTGGAAACATTCAATTGCGGGTGCGTGTACTTAGAGAGCAACATGCAGACGGCACTAGTGAGTGTCCCTAAAATTTATTGACCTGAGTTCCCCTCCTTGAGAATGGGCCAAAGAAGTCCGTGCCTTTGTAAAGGAATTTCTGAGACACTACACTAGCCCGAAACTTTAGAGCAATTATTCATTGAGGAACGCTGCCAACTCGTCGCGCGTTGGCAACCCTGCGCGGGCGCCTAAACCTCTGCAGTCGAGCGCTGCGACAGCGCATCCGATCTTGAGACTGGTCTCAATCTCTTCGCCTTGCAATAACCCATAAAGAAAGCCTCCATGAAATGCGTCACCGGCG
>JAIVJP010000372.1 GCA_020199975.1 Acidobacteriota bacterium | reverse complement strand
GTGTTGATGAACGCTACGCCGAGGTCTACAACATCGACTATGGGCGCTGCATTTTCTGCGGCTATTGTGTTGAAGCGTGTCCGAAGGATGCAATTACTCACGGGTACAACTTTGAACTGTCCGTCTATAACCGCGCCGACCTACTGAAGACTAAAGGCGACCTCCTAATCACAAAACAACTCCAGTCAAAGAACTACAGGGTTGCCTCGTCGCATGAGGACGTCGACTCTGAATATAAAGAGGTGTAAAGACTTCAACGTCCCTACCTCAATTCGCCACCCCCCTTCAGCGATGCCCTACCGCAATTTCCATTACCGTTGGGAATACGAACTACAGTCGAGCCCCGAGCAGCTCTGGTCTTTTGTCGCCGATACCAATCGTTTTAATCGCGATGCCGGAGTGCCTCCGTTGCAGCCCGCGGAAGGTAAAAGGCAAAGACTGCGCAATGCGCGTCGTCGTTTGCGCCTTTCATTTTTGGGCGTGCCGGTGGAATGGGAGGAGCAGCCGTTTGAATGGATCAAACCTTCGCGCTTTGGCGTTGTTCGCAAATACAACAAAGGTCCAATTGCTGAGTTGAAGGTACTCGCCGAACTCTCGCCCCTCGGCGCTGGCGGAACCAAACTTATCTATCAGATTTGGGCCACACCAAAATCGCTGCTCGGTTTCCTGCTGATCCCGCTTCAGGTTGGCTATGTCAGCCAACGAAAAATTGCCAGTGCATTCGAGGGCTATGACAAAATGGCGCTGGCAGAAATCCCCGTGCCCTCTGAGCACTCAAGCCCGGAACTCTCCTCCTCAGCTCGCGGTCGACTGGAAGCCCTGAAGGAAAAACTGCTGGTTGAGGGCGCTGTTCCCCGAGTGGTCGAGAAACTGATTGACTTCATTGAGCGAGCGGACGACATTTCCCTCGCAAGGATCAGGCCCTACGCTCTTGCCGATCGATGGAGTGAGCCGCGCCGGGCCGTGCTGGCAGCCTGCCTCTTGGCAACCCGCCAGGGCCTTCTCGATATGCGATGGGACTTGCTGTGTCCTTTATGTCGCGGCCCACAAGGGAGCGAAACTTCCCTCGGCGACATCAGTTCCAAAGTTCACTGCGAAACTTGCCGGATAGACTTCACCGTTAACTTTGATCGATTCGTCGAAATTACGTTTAAGCCAAATGCTTCGGTGCGGCGGGCTGAGGTTAGAGACTATTGCATGGGCAGTCCGCAACGGACGCCGCACGTGGTCGTCCAACAGTTGTTGGCGCCGCACACTAGCCGTAGCCTTGTTTTGCCATTGGAGGAGGGAAGTTATCGCCTGCGAACCTTGGAACTTCCGGGCGAACAATTGGTGACAGTACGCGCCGAGGGTGCCGAGACCGCGACGGCGCGGATTTCTGATCTCGTTTCTGGCGAAGAGTTGAAACTGGCACCTCGGACAACCCTGCAATTAGAGAACGCAAGCGACTCCGAACAATTATTTATTCTCGAGCGCTTGCAGTGGAGCGATCAGGCAGCCACTGCGGCCGAGGTCACCGCACTGCAAGTCTTTCGAGATTTGTTCTCCAGCGAGGCGCTCCGTCCCGGAGAACAGATCTCGGTAGGCACTCTGACCGTGCTCTTTACCGACTTGCGCCATTCCACCCAACTCTACCGGGAAATTGGCGACGCTACAGCTTTCGGCCGCGTGCTAAATCATTTCGACGTGCTGAAGAAAGCAATCGCTGAGGCGGATGGTGCCCTCGTGAAGACCATTGGGGATGCTGTGATGGGTGTCTTTCGCGACTCGGCGTCAGCTTTGAATGCGGTGTTGACGGCACAGCAGCTCCTTGCAGCGCCGCCTGAGGGGACCGCGCCGCTCACGCTGAAAGCTGGAATGAACAGCGGACCGTGCATTGCCGTTACCCTGAACGATCGGCTCGATTATTTCGGATCCACGGTGAACATGGCCGCGCGTCTTGAAGGGTTGTCAACAGGTAACGATGTCATTATCTCGCGCTCTGTTTATGATGATCCGGACGTGCGGGAACTTATCAATTCGCCGGACACGAGTCTCCAAGCAGTTCCGTTTGAGATCGTGTTGAAGGGATTCGATGAGGAGCGATTTGAGTTGTGGCGAGTGGGAAAGAAAGCCACTGCGACCAAGATTTCCGCGGTTGATTGAGACACCCGGACATAACTTCACAGGTTTTGTAGATGTCAATCTTGGAAGCGCGAGAAGTATCCAAAATTTATCCGATGGGCACCACGAATGTGACGGCGCTCGACAAGGTCTCGCTGGCCGTAGAAGAAGGACAGTTTGTCGCGATTCAGGGAACTTCCGGTTCGGGAAAATCTACGCTGCTGAACATGCTGGGAGGACTCGATCATCCGACCAGGGGTGAGGTCTTTTTCAGTTCAAAGCCGCTGGGACCCCTTACAAAAAAAGAGATGGCTCGCTACCGTCGGTATTCCGTGGGCATGATTTTCCAGGGCTTCAATTTGATTAACACGATGACCGCCCAGGAAAATGTAGGATTAGCCTTGGCATTCGCGGGCTTGCGTGGTAGCCAGCGGCGTAAGCGCGCCGATGAATTGCTGGATCGAGTGGGTCTGGCTGATCGTTTGACCCACAGACCATCCGAGCTATCCGGCGGCGAGCAGCAAAGAGTAGCGATTGCGCGGGCGTTGGCAAATCGTCCCAAGGTGTTGCTGGCCGATGAGCCTACTGGAAACCTGGACTCTACGCGGGCGCACGAACTGCTCGGTCTTTTAAGAGAGATGGTCAACAAAGACGTGCTGACGATACTGATGGTGACCCACGATCACGAGTTGGCCACCAGCTTTGCCGATCGTATCGTTTTGATGAAGGACGGCCGTGTTGTAAACGGGAATGATGGGGTAGTTGGATGACTGGCGCGTGTCTTGACGCTAGCCCTTTTCATTTTCCATTTTCCATTTCTCATTTTTCATTTGGTCTGGTCGGTTATGAGTGTCAGTTCATCCTGCGTGATTGTCAGCCGTTCGTAATTGGGGTTAGGCCGTTCATCGGAGGGCTTACCGGGAAATGGCAAATGAGAAATGGAAAATGGAAAATGGAAAATACCCCGGCCTTCCCAATCTCTGATCTTTTCCGTGAGGTAATTGTATGACCAACTCAACCGAAATGACGCTCGAGGCCTTGCGTTCCGTTCCGCTCTTCGCATCGTTGGATGACCATGCAGCAACGGAACTGCGCTGCCTCCTGACGAGCAAGCAAGTAACCAGCGGTGAGCAACTTTTCCGTAAGGGCGATTCAGGAGACGCTATGTACCTGATCGAGAGCGGGAGGGTGCGCATCAGTATTAGGGACGAGGACGGCAGAGAAGTGACGCTGGCGGAACTTGCTCAAGGTGACTTCTTCGGAGAGATGGCTTTGATTGATGGCCGTCAGAGATCCGCTGATGCCAGCGTGTTTGAAGATGCGCGTTTTGCAGTCTTGTCCCGGAAAGCCTTTCTGTCTTTCGTTCGCTCAAGTCCCGATGTGGCCCTCGTCATGCTTTCAGCGCTCACGGACCGGCTGCGGCGGACTGACGAACTTCTGCGCGGGCGTGTTTCCCGAAATGCTAATGATGAGGAGCGAGCCCGATCGACTAGGGCTGATCGTGCGGCCGACCGGATCGCCGAGTTTGGTGGCAGTTGGAAGTTTATTGGGGCTTCGAGCATCATGATCCTTCTCTGGATTGCTCTCAACTCTTACATTCTGGTCACCGGTTTCGACCCCGTCCCGTACCAGCTATTGGGCCTGGTGCTCGCTGTGATCGCCGGAGTTCAAGCGCCCATAATCATGATGTCGCAGAATCGGCAGGGAGAAAAAGATCGACTTCGGGCGGACCTGGATTTCCAGGTCAATCTTAAGAACGAGCTTTCGATCACTGAAGTCTTACGACGACTAGACGTGCTCGAAACTGAACGCTTGCCAAAACTGTTTGGTGAACAATACGCCCGAATCAGCGAGTCCAAGGTCGTTGGGATGCGACACAACGTCAGAACCGAGGAGCGGTAGCGACCGGGTCTAACGCCACTATCAGTCAAGCACGAATAATCCACATTACCCCGTGGTGAGC
>JAIVJP010000371.1 GCA_020199975.1 Acidobacteriota bacterium | reverse complement strand
GGTAAAGACAACGAAAGAGAAGGCTCTCCACAGTGATTTCACAAAAATGTCCCAAGTGTCGCAGCTCGCGTATCCGGCGAGGTTATAAGCCAACCCCGCTGCTTCTACGCATGGTTGGCATCTACAACCTTTTGTGCGATCATTGCAACTTACTTTTTACCGGCTTTGCGTTGCCGGGCACGGTGCGAAAGCGCAGTAGAAGCCCCGTCCCACCCCCGATCAATAGCGCAGGCAAGGTAACTGAACAGAACCCTCACTGAAGATCGTTAGTTGCCGGTTTCCGCGTTCCGGTCACCTAATCAAATCTCGAGGCGCGGGTCTCTCTGGTTTCCTGAGGTCTTTTTATGAAAGTAAGGATTTTCTTGTTTGCAGCAATTCTCGCTTGTCTTGTTCTTATGGTGGCAGTGCAGGCCCAAGATCAAGCCCCCCAACCAACACAGTCTTCATCTTCGGTGGATAATCAGGGAATCAGAAATTATCTGCTTGGGCCTGGTGACATTTTGGATGTCAGAATTTTTGGACAACCGGACCTCAACTCTACCGCCGAGATAGATAGCGACGGGAACATTAGTTCTCTTCCATTTCTTGAAACGCCTATCCCCGCAAAGTGTCGCACCGAAAAAGAGGTCCAAAAGGATATTGCAACCGCCTACGGTAAGTATCTCAAGAAGCCTCAGATCAGCGTTCGAATAACGCAACGAAATAGTCGACAGCCGGCGACTGTGTTTGGCGCCGTCCGACAACCTACGCGAATTCAGATGCAGCGTAAAGTGCGTCTCAACGAGTTGATGGCTGCTTCAGGTGGATTCACAGAGCGGGCGGCGGGAACGATTCAGATTCTTCACACGGAACCGATAATGTGCCCGGCGCCCGGTGAGGAAGCCCAGGCTGCTCCCATTGATGGGACGAAGATTCCGCTGACCTTGGTAAAGATTTCCGAACTCCGCGCCGGTAAACTCGATGCTAATCCTGTAATTCGCCCGGGCGACTACATATTGGTAACTGAGGCGGAACCTGTATACATCACGGGAAGTGTGGTTGCTCCTCAAGGTGTTTTCATGCGTGAGCAACTTACTCTTGGTCGAGCTCTCGCTATGGTTGGCGGCGCAAGGCAGGAGGCTAAGACCACAGACATTAGGATCTACCGGCAAAAACCCGGATCTCCGGAGCAAGACACCATTCACATAGACTACGCAGCGATCAAGAAGAAGCAGAAACCGGATGTTCTATTGGAGGCTTACGATATTATTGAAGTGCCAGAAGCCGGGATGTTTTCTTCGACCCGTATCGGGAACACATTGATGGGAGCTGTGTCTGGAGTTTTCACCAGCGCTATTCAGGCTAGCGGCCAGGTCCTGCCCACGCGCGTTCTTTATTGATCAATCGCGGAAGCAAGGGTTTGAGACTGTCCTACCAAACGCGGTGGGTGGATGCAGATTCTGAAAGTATCAAGCTACGAGGGCATGTCTAAATGAGTCGAAAAGCAAACAGGGGACGCAACAGAAGATTCGTCACCTTCGCGTGGATGGCTGCACTCACTCTTCTTACGGTCTTTCTAATTTATCGAGAGCTGACTGCTGTTCTCTATATCCTCGCTACTCTTGGTGTGACTGCGCTCCTGATTGTCGTCGCGCTCGCGGATCTGTCTCGGCATGAGAAGTTTTCTACAGAATCACCTCACGCAGACGATGCAGCAGCTATTGGAAGCGGTCTAAGTTCTTCGAACCGAACCAGTCAGCGCTGAGAGTTGCCGTCCCAGCTTCCTCACACGCCATAATCTCGCGTTGCCGTTCATTCATTGTTCCCACACACCTTAAGTATCCCGCGATTATTAACTTCGCCAAGTTGTTGAAAGTTTAAGCAGACTGTTGCATAATCGGCCTGCGTTCACCTCCCCGGTGGACGAAGTGGTCGCGTGGGGTGAGGACACGTGGCCTTAGGGTGGGGGCTGTGGGAGGCCTCCGCCCGCTTTTTTTTTGCTGCGAAAGGACTAAACCGTCGTAAGCTTGAGCTGGTCCAATGAGACCGGTCTTGACGCGCCATCGAATCGGCGTAGAATTCGGCGCGACTGGACACTAACCCTCATGACTTTCGCGGCGATCGCCGTTACGCTTTCAGCATCTGAAGCGTCGGCCAATCGCACATGTGGGAAGGTTAGTTCGAGGTAGTGGCGAGGCGAGGAATTCAGAAAACAGCTTGGGATTCGGCAAAGCAACGATGCTTAGCCGGCGTTTTCTCCGTTACGAGTTGCCAGAAAGCAGGAGCGACAGTAAACCGGACGTCCCTGAGACGGATAAAAAGGCACGGTTGTTTGCTGTCCACATTGCGCGCATTGAACAGAGACTTCGATGCGCTGTCGAATTCCGGATGACTGAGCGGCCGCGATTGCTGCGAGCCGTTCATTCTTGGCCTGTTTGCACGGTTTGCAACGCTTAGGTTCGTTCTTCAAACCCTTGTCGTGAAAAAAGACCTGCTCTCCGCCGGTCCAAATAAAATTCTCTCCGCAATCCACACATTTGATTGCGCGGTCGGGATACTCGCTGTCACCAATCGCTTGCGCTTCGCTGGGGAATTCCATTTGTGACATGATCTTGGCTCCCTGGATCGCTCACTTATGGTGCGTTGGTGGGATCAATTCTGCTATCCGATTGACTTCAAAAAAGGGAGGCCGCTGGTTCTCCGCTGCTGAATGCGGAGGTTGAAGCCGCCCCTAGTGACTGACGTTGTTGGCAAAGTATTACTATGGCGAAACTGTGTCAAGACTTGCCGCGCTAGTCTTTGAGTATCTTTGACAGGCCAGTGACCGCCTGCAAGCATCCGCGCAACTGCTAACGTGAGCAATTGGAACATTTCACTGTGAAGACTAAACTCTCGCTACAAACCCACTCCCCTCCTGACGAGGGGTTTTATCTCTGGTAGGGCCACGACCAAATGAAGCTATTGATGCTGGGCTCGGGCGGTCGCGAACATGCGATTCTTTGGTCCCTTAATCAGACCTCAGACCTTGCTCTCGAGCTTTATTGCGCTCCCGGGAACGCTGGCATTGCTGAGATTGCTACGTGTAAGCCCATTTCTTTGACCGATCACTCAACCCTTATTAAGCTTGTAAAGACAGAGGCAATAGACCTCACCATTGTGGGCCCGGAGGCACCTCTGGCCGATGGCATAGTGGATAAGTTTGAGAGTAACGGATTAGCGATTGTCGGACCGAGCCAGGCTGCTTCTCGTCTTGAATCGAGCAAAGCGTTCGCCAAAGATTTCATGGCTCGTCACAAGATACCCACGGCCGAGTATCGCGTTGTTAAGTCGGCCAGGGAAGCCGAAGAGATTCTGCGGAGTGGAGCTTTTGGTCCGGCCGCTTCGCGCGCGGTCGTTAAGGCGGATGGGCTCGCAGCCGGTAAGGGCGTGATTGTAGCTAATTCACGTGCCGAGGCGGAAGAATCTGCACGCATGCTCATGGGCGGCGAGCTGGTTGGCGCCGAGGCGGCGAGGCAAGTGCTGATCGAAGAGGCCCTCAACGGCACGGAAGCCTCGCTGCTTTTGTTCGCAGATGGGCGGGACTATGCCCTCATGCCGCCCGCCCGCGACCACAAGCGCATCGGTGAGAATGATACGGGCCCGAACACTGGCGGCATGGGCGCTGTTACCGGAGCGTCTATTCTGGAAGCAAAGACGCTTCATCGCGTTGTTCGCGAGATCGTTGAGCCCACACTCGCGGGCGCTCGAGCGGAAGGCTTCCCCTTTCGCGGCGCGCTCTTTCTCGGATTGATGTTAACCGCGGATGGTCCGAAGCTTCTGGAGTACAACGTGCGCATGGGAGATCCTGAAACTCAGGCGATACTAGTAAGACTGAAGACCAGCCTCGTTGATATTTTTGAAGCTATCCGAACGGGAAGACTCCGAGACGTCAAAGTCGAATGGACTAACGACTCCTCAGCCTGCGTCGTGCTGGCAAGCCACGGCTATCCGGCTCAGTACAGTATGGACGTTCCAATCGAAGGGCTGGATGGTGTCGCTTCCCTTGAAGACGTTACAGTTTTCCATGCGGGCACGAAGAGATCGGAAGCAGGC
>JAIVJP010000080.1 GCA_020199975.1 Acidobacteriota bacterium | reverse complement strand
GAGGTAATCAACTCCTCGGCATGCCGTCGGGAGGCAATTCCCGCGGCGGCGATGAGTTTTTGGAGACGCTCTTCCATATGACTAGTCGACAGGAAGCAGGAGCAGGAGGCAGTCTGACGTTGTGGCCTTCCTGCCTACTGCCGTCTGCCATTGTTAGCCCGGATAGCCGCTCGCCGTTCTGACAGGCCGTCTGCTCCTGCCGTCTGCCTCCTTCTGTATGTTCCTCCCTCCTTCTAGACTACACCGCTCACCAGATCCTCAAAATCTTCGATGCTCGGCAGTTCAGAAAGGTCTTTCAGTCCAAACTGGATCAGGAACGCCTTCGATGTGCCGTACATCATCGGGCGGCCAACCGCCTCTTTCCGGCCCTTTGCAACGATCAGTTTTTTGTCCAGAAGCGTTTTGATTGACGACGGTGATTGCACTCCACGGATGTCCAGAATTTCCGGTACCGTTATGGGCTGCTTATAAGCGATGACTGCCAGGGTTTCGAGTGAGGCGAGCGATAGCTTTGCGCTAGGCCTCGATTTCAAAAAGGCCCGGACGTGTTCGTGATACTCGGGACGAGTGGCAAACTGCCAACCGCCTGCGACCTCTCTCAACTGCAAACCGCTGGCACGTCCGTTGAACTCCTCGACTAGACTGGCGATGCCTGCTTCAACTACCGACGGATCTTCTTTCAGCACTTCGGCGACAGACTTCGCATTCAGAGGCTCGTCTGATACATAGATCAAAGCTTCGATAATCGCTTTTCTTTCTCCCACGTTCTGCACGGTAAGCGGCGTTAAGTCGGCCTCACCGCGCTCGGCCTCACGGGAAGAATCAGCGGTTTCCAGTTCGCCATCGGCCTCGGCCGCGAGAGGGTCAACGTCAAACGCCTGTTCTGTCCCCTGTTGTTTTGCCACTTCGTTCACCTTCCTTGTCAATTACCGCTACGCGTCCGGGGCTAGCTGGCAACGCGAGCGAGGATATCCCCAAACGTCTTCCGTTGAAATAACTTGATCTCAGTAGTCCGCACAAGCTCCAGCACTGAAAGAAAAGCCAGCACCAACTCGCTGCGCGAACGCGCCCGTTCGAAAAACACTCGCAGGTTCAGTTCACCGGCGGACATTACCATGTTCCTCAGTCTCTCAATCATCTCCGCCATCGAAATCTCTTCGCGTTCGATCTCCAGCAGCACCTCGTCTGCATGTCGGCCCAAAATCTCCTGAAACACTCTCAGTAGATCGAAGACACCAACAACAACTTCCGGGTTGTTCTTATCAGTCTCCAATTCAGCGCGCTTGAATACAGCCCGCTCGACTGTTGCCCGCGACCAGAGCATCTGCGCCGCCGCTTTGTATTTTTGATACTCCAACAACTGGTCAACCAACTCGTTGCGCGGATCCGCTTCCTCTTCTACCGCTGCGAACGGATCGCGAGGCAGGAGCATCTTGGTCTTGAGCTCGATCAACGTCGCGGCCATAACTAAGAAATCCCCGGCCACGGCCATGTCCAGATTCTGCATAACCTGCAAATAGCGTAAGTATTCGTCAGTGATGCGAGCGACTGGAATGTCGTAAATGCTAACCTGCTCCTGTCGAATCAGGTGCAGTAGCAAGTCCAGCGGGCCCTCGAAATCACCCATGACGATTTTGAGATCGTCGGTGGTATGGTCCGGAACGATCTCCGGCAGGGAGCCCGCGACCTTCACGGTGGCAGGCGCCGCGTCCTCAACCGCTGCTGGTTCTGTGGCTTTAAGTGGTTCGTCCATCTAATTACTTCCACTCGCGCCGACAACACCTCGGCGCGTCATGACTTGTGCCAGCGTCGCTCTCGCAATACCCTGGGCCTTGTTTCGGCCGTGCTCAAGGATTCCCCTCAAATCATCAGCGCTGATTCCGCGCACGCGTTCCTGCAGCGGTCGCAAAAACTCAATCGTCACTTCCGCCAAATCCTGCTTCAGTTGCGTATAGCCCTTCCCGGTGAAATGAGCCTCGACATCGGCAGGTGCCTTACCGGTTAGCAGTTGGTAGATCGTCAACAGATTCGTAATTGCCGGGCGTGAATCATCGAACTTGATCTGAGTGCCGGAATCAGTAACCGCTCGTTTGAACTTGCGCCGCACGGTATCCGCATCGTCGAGCAGCATCACGCAACCGTTGGGATCGTCATCCGATTTTGACATTTTCTTCAAAGGGTCCGAGAGCGACATGATGCGCGCTCCCACCTTCGGGATGTAGGGCTCGGGTACCTGAAAGGTCTCGCCATAGTCGCGATTGAATCGTATTGCCAGGTCGCGTGTTAATTCAAGGTGTTGTTTCTGATCTTCGCCGACGGGAACCAGATTGGTTTGATATAAGAGAATGTCCGCGGCCATTAGCACTGGGTATTCAAAGAGTCCAGCGCCAATACTCTCGCGTTGTTTGCGCGCTTGCTCCTTATACTGCGTCATGCGTTCCAACTCCGACATGCGCGTCGAGCAGTTCAAAATCCAGGCCAACTCGGCGTGTTCGGGCACGTCCGATTGGATGAAGATCGTGGAAATCTCCGGATCAATTCCGGCCGCCACATAAAGGCGGGCTATCTCCAGGGTGAGAGCTGAAAGATAGTCAGGATCAACCGGGATTGTAATCGCGTGTAGATTGACGATGCAGAAAAAGCTCTCGTATTGGCGTTGCAATTCCACCCAATTCCGCAACGCTCCCAAGTAGTTTCCCAGATGCAACGGACCGGTCGGCTTAACGCCGCTAAAGATTCTCTTGGGCATGCTTTCTAGTTGCCGAAGTCCGACGATGCCGACGTCCAAGTCACCGAATTCCTAAAAACAGCAGGTATTCCACGAAGTACATCACCGGTCTCATGATTGCGCTAAAAAAGCCCACGTAGATCAAGACCATCAGGATAATAAAGCCAAACTGTTCCATAAAGGCTAACATCGGACGCATACTCTCGGGAAGGAAGGTCTCCAAAATCTTGCTGCCATCCAGCGGCGGAAAAGGCAGCAGGTTAAAGATGGCAAGCGATATGTTCATGATGAGAAAATACTCAAGGAGTAAGGTAACCGGCTCTCTCAGCGATTCAGGGATCGAAGCAAAACCTCCGGTCATCAAGAGCACCTTGATAATGATGAAGGCGCAGATGGCGATAAAGAGATTAGCCATAATGCCCGCCGCGGAAACCATGACGTTTGCTAAGTCCTTATTACGCCAACGAAGAGGATTGACCGGTGTCGGCTTGCCCCAGCCGATGAGCGGAATTCTCGCTGCTGGCCCTCCGAGGTTTCCCAGGATGAATCCGACTATGGGAATCAGCAGCGTGCCGATCGGGTCTATGTGGGCCGCCGGATTCAGCGTGATGCGCCCTAGCAGACGAGCCGTGTCATCGCCAAACCTGTTTGACATCCAGGCGTGTGCCGCTTCGTGAGCCGAGATCGCAAACAGCACAACCATATCGCCACTTGAACTAAATACCAGTCCGACCAGGTTCATCCCGGCGACAAACAATTCCGCATCGCCGTCTGCCGATATACGCACGATTCCCCGGCGCCCTTTCAGCGAGGCGGCGAGATAGAGATTGCCCTCGTCGTCGAAAGCGAGTCCCTGAGGCCGCCCCAAACCTTTATAGAAAACCCTGACCTTGCCCTGCTGATCGATGCGATATACCGAATCGAAGCTAGTTACCGTTGGTCCGGTCACGTAGAGCGCATTCTCGGGGCCGAAAGCGAGGTGGTAGGCAGACACTGATGGCTCAAGCTGGACCCACGCCTTCTCCTCGCCGATGCCGTTGACCTTGTAGACTGTGCCGGTGCGATCGCCTACATACATCGTTCCGGCTCTATCGAAAGCCATTCCTGTCGCAATCCCAAGATTTCTGACAAAGGCCACCGCTTCCCTAAACGGGTTGATGCGATACACAGTGCCATCCACCCGACTGGTGACGAACATTTGTCCGTCCTTGTCAAATGCGATTGCCGTGGGGTTGGTGATGTCACCGGAGAATTCGCTTACTTCGCCATTCAGTTCGATACGAAACAGCGATACGGGCAACTGTTCGCCGCGCGAGCCGGAACGCGTTACGAAGAGAGCTCCCTCATCGGGATCAAAAGCGGGATTCGTCACCGGATGAAGGTCTTCCGCAATTTTCTTGCCTACCACAAAGGCCGCCGGCGCGCTTCGTTTAGCCGTGCTTTCCAGAATTACCTCCACGGATCCACTCTGCTTGAGCTCAGGCACGAGAGCCACGACGCGGTGCGGACCCAGCGCAACGATGTGAGCCTGCTCGGCCCCAAACCAAACCACACACTTGGCGGGTTCGCTGGTGTCGAGGTTGTCACACTCAATGGTGACTTCGCCGCCCGTAATTCCAGACTTCGGAGATATCCTAATAGTCGTTCCGGGGCTACTCATAACAAAGCAAACCTGCCTTGGTCGTTCCGCGGGCCTATCCGCTACAACCACCACCTGGTTAAAGGCTGTAAGGTAAACGAAAGGCTTTTCATCATACGACGCCGTAACAGGCATGTCTAACGCGCTACCGCGCCAGCTCCTTGCCACTGAAGTGCAATAGACCATGCTTGCATCTCTGGGCGCTATGATATAATCGCCCACGTTAAGCGGCTTTCGTGCGGTCTCGATAACTTTTGTTAACGATTGTTTGCTAGAAGCGTGAAGTTCGCAAACCACGAATGGTAATGCTCAAGCGAATAAGCGAAGCGACATCGCAGAGCAACATCAGAGAGAATTTACCGGCGTCCGAAATCCACCGCTCGCACCAATCCCACTGTATCTTCAGCGCCCCGAGATTTCCGATCACATTTAGCTTTTCTGGGAAGGTCGCTCGCGTCGCGTCTATTATTTGTGGTCCAAGCCAAGGGGAGGAGCAATTTCGATTAGTAGCGTACTAGGAAACACATTAGGTCTAAAGCCCAATCAGCTGCGCCGCATAGAGAAACTCTACACACGGCGTATCCCGCCTAACCAGATTCTGACCGCCGAATTTGCCCGGCAGATAGCCGAGCTTTCGCACGAGACACGTAGGCAGATTGGCGTCCTGATAGATCGGAAGGGCCATATCGAATACGTCATGGTTGGCGATAACCGGCGCATCGAGCTGCCTGACCTCAAGCGTATCCGAGTAGCCACCGGCCGCTTCCGCGGGCTCCGCTGTGTTCATACTCATCTGCGCGGCGAAGACCTAAGCCAGGATGACCTGACTGATCTGGCACTGTTGCGGCTGGATCTAATGGCCGCGATCGACGTAGATCCGGAGACAGCTCTTCCAGGCCTCGTACGAGCCGCACACTTACTGCCCATGCACGCAGGTGAACTCCATCAGGTGAACTCCTCTGAGGCATATGCTTTTCTTGAGCCCAGGATACCCTCGCAACTGGATCTGGATTTCCTCGCGTTGATCAATTCACTCGAGGAAGAAATGGCGCGAAATCGTCGCGCCTCCCAACGGGCGGAGATTAGAGAGCGCACGATTCTGGTCAGTGTTATTACTGGTCCATTGTCAGATGGTGAAGAGTCGATGGCCGAGCTTTCTGAACTCGCAACTTCCGCCGGAGTTGTTGTGCAAGACAAGATTATCCAACGGCGGCAGGCAATCGATTCCCGTACCGTCCTGGGTCGAGGTAAGCTTGATGAACTCCTGATCCGGGCACTTCAGTTGGGCGCGGACATGCTCATCTTCGATCGTGAACTGGCGGCCGCGCAGGTCAAATCGCTTTCGGAAGCCACTGACTTGAAAATTATCGACCGTTCGCAATTGATCCTCGACATCTTTGCGCAAAGGGCGCAATCACGAGAGGGTAAGATTCAAGTGGAGCTGGCGCAGTTGAAGTATCTATTGCCTCGACTCATCACGGGCCAGGACTCGGCCTTTTCCCGTCTCGCTGGCGGTATTGGTGGAAGGGGGCCCGGCGAAACAAAGCTCGAGATCGATCGCCGCCGAGTGCGCGATCGCATCAATCGTCTGGAGAAGGAGATCGAAGCGCAGCGACAACGGCGTCAGGAGCGACGCAAAGGAAGGACCCGAAATGGACTGCCAATCGTCTCGATAGTGGGCTACACAAATGCGGGTAAGTCTACTCTACTTAACACTCTCACTGCCAGCGACGTTCGCACGGAACAGCGAATGTTTGCGACGCTGGATCCCACCTCGCGCCGACTTCGTTTGCCACGCGAGCAGGAAGTGATCATTAACGACACGGTTGGTTTCATAAGGGACCTGCCGCCTGATCTCTTGTCTGCATTTCGCGCGACGCTGGAAGAGATTAGTGAGAGCAGTTTGCTTATTCACCTGGTCGATGCCTCGAATCCACGCTTCGTTCAGCAGATTGAATCCGTCGAAAGAATTCTGAGACAGCTCCAACTCGCGGAGATACCCACTGTCTTGGCTCTGAATAAGGCAGACCTGGTGGATGAGAACACCATTCAGGCGGTTTTGAGACAGATTACTCAGGAGGGAACGAGAGATGCCGTCGTGATCTCCGCCACAGACGCTCGCTCGATTGAGCCATTACTCGAGAAGGCAGGCGCGGTCCTGGCGCGCAATTTGACGACCCGGCTTTTCCACGAAGAAGATCGCGAAGCCGAGCAGCTTTCTCGAATTGCATAAAAGAACATGGGCCTTCGTCCGCGATTTACAACTCCCCTGAGTCGGGCACGTGATACCTTCGCTCGTTACCTGCTACGCCCGTTCGAAGTATTCCAACCACGTACTCGTTTGCTCGTAGGCTTCGCCTTCCTGGTAATAGTTACCACGTTGTTGCTCCTCAGCGGCTACTCGTCTGGCTTTTCAGAGGACTATAAAGAAGGGGATATCGTCAGGAGGACGGTCGTGGCCCCGGCTGACATTACCACGACTGACATTCTCGAAACCGAGAAACGACGCGCCGCGGCTAGAGACAGCACTCGTCCTGTTTTTAACTTTGATTCTACTCGGGGCGCCAGTTCCGCTCAGAGTTTTCGAGCCGCCTGGGAGGGTCTAAAACACAAGGCTGGGTCAAAGACCGCCGGCAACAAGCAGCCAGCGTGGAGCGGTGAAGGAGGTGCAGCCCTAGCCCGCGCAATCATTGCGCACGGTTTTGATGACGCCGAACTCGAACGCCTGACAACACTGATTCGTGAGATCGGCGATGGTTACATTTATGACGATGGCGACTCGGACCGTCTCCGGCAGGAGATTGTCCTGGTTGACGTGCGAAACCCCGCCGCCCAGATGATCATCCCATCGCCGCGCACTCGGATGACACCGCTTACGGCCACGCGACGCGATCTGGAGTTGCTGGTATTCAATCTTCGCGGATGGTCGCAGGAAGAGAAAACTGCTTTGGTCCAGGCGATGGTGCCTCTTATCCGTCCAAATGTCGTATTGGACCAAACAGCCACCGCTACTGCGCGGGAAACCGAAGCCAACAAGATCCGAGAAAGCCTGATTTCGCTTAAAAGAAACCAAGTAATAGCTAGGGAGGGAGATACCGTAACCCCGGGAATGCTTGCTCAGTTTGCGGC
>JAIVJP010000370.1 GCA_020199975.1 Acidobacteriota bacterium | reverse complement strand
GTCTGTAACGTCGTAATAAATAACACGGATATGTTTTAAGTCGAAAGGGACATTCGCCTTCATTGGAAGATACGAGTACGACGGGTTTCTTCAAGGCATGAGCCAAACCAAGTTCTCTGATCAAGGATCGCCTTTGGAATGCGCAGTCCTTTTTCAAGGGAGTGCCGAGGATATTTGGGCACCACAGTTCTGGTCGCCGACTTTTTCTTCTTCATTATTTACTCCAAACGAATCATCTCAACTTGCGCGATTCGCCGAACGCTCAAGTTAACCAGCGCCGAGCATTCTATTGGCAGACATTCGCGTGACCATCGGTGAAGACCAGCAGCGCAGTCTCGCGCTACTCTGGGTCGCGGCGCGCCTGGCGTTTTGCGATCAGCTCCCGAACTGCGGGAAACCAGTTCCCTGGGAACCTCCATGACGGCTTGCGTTGTATCCTCAAACGAAGCTTCATCCTCCGCGACCGCCTCTGCTTCGGTCTGCTGCTCGTAATGGGCGAGCACGCGGCGAACTCTCTCCTCATCCCAGGCTCGCGGGAATTTGCTTTGCTTCATCTCTTGCCTTTCCGACGGCGTCGCCGTCGATACGCGGTGAGCGGTTTCTTTCGTAGTTCATATGCCGTGACCACAAACACGCTGTCCGGCTCTGGGTCCGGAACATAAATCACCCGCAGGGAACGTCCTGCCCGCGTCTTTTTCAAAGGCGCATCGAGGCTAACGCGCCGCCCGCTTGCGAGCGGCTGTTGAGGCGGTGGTTAGGCCTCGCTCTTTAACGCGACGAAGGACATCATTGATGCGAGACTGATATCCGGGACCTAATGATCGGAAAAAGGCGATCACGTCCGCATCTAGACGAATGGTCGTAAGCACCTTGGTTGGCGTCTTCTGTGGCCCCCGACCCCGACGGATGACCGGCGGTCCCAGCAGACATAGGGGTCGTGACTGTCCACGACAAAGATTTTTACCCCGGCCTTACCTAACGCTGAACCCAAGCCCGCTAACTCTCTCTCGATCGTTTCCCGACATTCAGCCCGACGTTCAAGTTGCGATGCACTTCCGTTTGATCCCGCCGCAACATTCGCGTTGCCGTCAGTGAAAACCAAAAGAAAGATCTCACTTTCGCTTCGATCTTGTTTTGCTACCTTCAGCGAGCGGATTAGGCCGGCAGTGAGTGGCGTTCCGCCGCCAACTCCCATTGAATCGAGAACTCGCCGTGCGCGAAGCGTGCTCCTTGACGGCGGTAAGAGCACTTCCGCTGACGTACCACGAAACCCTACGATAGCCACGCGGTCACGCTTAATGTACGACTGTTTCAGTAGGCTGAGCGCAGCTCCTTTCGCCTGGCGGATGCGGTTGATTGCCATACTTCCAGAGCCGTCTATCGCGAAAATGAAAAGCCTTCCGCCCTTTCGGCTCAGTTGCTTGTAACGAAGATAAGGTGTCAGGTGCCGGGTGTCAGGTGCCGTTAAGGGACAAGATCTGGCACGCGGCACCCTGTACGCGGCACCTGCCGCCGCCCGCAAAGTGGCGTCAACCGCTATTCTGCCGCCCTCTCCTCTGAAGCTGACCGCCCGCGCATACCTTCCCCGCTGAGAGCCGGAGCAAATTTGCTTCGATCCGGCATCCCGACTAGTGCTAAGGTTAGCTGCCTTTGATTGACGTCGTGCGGCTCCCGCACGCCCACTAAGTCCGAACTCAAATAACTCAAGACCTAGAGCCGAGGATGACGAGGGCACTTCTGGTGAATCGAAGCCACGGCCCCCATTCGGATCAGCTGATTTTCCACGTGAGCGAGAAAGCCCGGCAGCGCTTCGATTGCGAGCCTCGCTCTCCGAGTTCCGCCCTGCTGATCTAGCGCCGTCGTTTTGACCCCCACTGCCCGACCCGGCGTTGCGCTTCTCCGGCTGTTCGGCGAACACCTTTTCCAAGGCTCGCTGAATTCGCTCGGTGCTGGCCGGTTCTTCAAGCGGATCCCTCCGCAGCCTGTGGCGCAAGGCCATTGGAGTGACGCGACGGACATCGTCTTGCGTAACTTTTTTGCGGCCCTCGAATGCCGCCAGCGCACGTCCGGCTCGAGTGATCGTCAACTCACCGCGGTGTCCGTCGATCTTCAGCGCAGTGCAGATCTGCGCAATCTGACGCAACAACGGACGTTCAACTATGACTGAACCAGAGTTCTTCTGCGCGCGAGTGATTTTGTTTCGAAGTTGCCACTGATCCTGGGCCACGTTGGCGCAGAACTCTTCGGGATCACTCTCGAAGGCGTTGCGGCGTTCGACTATGTCGACTCGCCGATCGAGATCGTGATCAGTTTTCACTACCACGTGCAGACCAAACCGATCCAGTAGCTGGGGGCGCAACTCTCCCTCCTCGGGATTTCCGGAACCGATCAACACAAATCGTGCAGGGTGTTCAATTGAAATGCCCTCTCGCTCCACCTTGTTGATGCCTGTTACGGCTACATCAAGCAAAACGTCAACCAGGTGGTCGTCGAGAAGATTGACCTCGTCGATGTAAAGAAGCCCACGGTTCGCTCGGGCCAGTAGTCCTGGCTCGAACGTTTTTGCCCCGTCCCGGAGCGCGCGCTCGATATCAATGGTTCCACACACACGATCTTCGGTGGCGCCGAGCGGAAGATCCACGACGGCTACAGGCGCCGCTTCACGCTCTAGTCGATCGCCACGTTCCGCCTTCTTTTGACACTCGACGCAAAGATTGCTTCCGCTTGCCGGGTCGCAACGATATGCGCAGCCCGCAACGACCATGATTTCGGGTAACAGCTCAGCCAGGCCTCGCACTGCAGTAGATTTGCCGGTGCCGCGGTGTCCCATTATCAGCACGCCGCCAATCGATGGATCGACCGCGTTCAGAATAAGCGCGAGCTTCATCTCTTCCTGCCCGACGATTGCCGAGAATGGGTACTGAGGAGGCGCGGAGGATTTGGCGTGGTGCGCCTTTCCCGGTTTGGGAGGGTTGGTTGACTCGGAGCGTAAGATGCGTTTCTTCATTCTGGATGCAATTCTTTTATCGGAAAAGGCTGGCGCTAGCAAGCACAGGTTTTGCACAAGAGACCTGATTCGCGGTCGCTGCATGCCGTTCATTGGCTTTAGCAGGTTGTGAAAAACTGGCAAGCAGCAAAAGTAAGCAGTAAAGCGTCCACGAAGTCACATGAAATAACTCGAATTAAGTAAAGCTTTGGACTGCGGTGGCAAGCGCAGCGCGACACCGCTTTGGATTCTCGATTTGACTAAATGGAAGCACGACCGGTATCCAAAGCGCCGTCGCCGCTTCGCTTTACCTGCGCACTCCAAATGCGTTGCCGTAATTCCGAAGGGCAGTACTTAGCAACTCTTAGTAGGATCTGTAAAACTGCCGGTGTGCTTTTCCTGCGAAGGTTCAATACAATGGTCAAGACAATGGTCAAGCGAACAGCGATATCGAATAGAAGGGCAAGCGAGAATGTTGGAAGCGACAGGCCTGGGATGCGTACGCGGCGACCGTAGATTATTCACCGACGTCAACTTTGCCCTGAGCCCGGGTTCCCTGTTGCAAGTGCAGGGACCAAACGGCAGTGGCAAAACGAGTCTGTTACGGTTGACCTGCGGCCTCCTTGCACCCGCGGAGGGTCACATTCGTTGGCAAGGAGCGAGTATTCGTTCGCTGGGTGAGGATTACTTCAAGTCGCTCAGCTACATCGGTCATCGCAATGGACTCAAAGAAGAACTAACTCCGATCGAGAATCTCAGGGTTACCAGCGGGCTGGCGGGTACTGAGCTTAGCCAGCAAGAGGCCACGAACGTTCTGGGTAAGATAGGTCTTTCAGGTCGTGAGCACTTGCCGGCCAGGTTGTTATCCGAAGGCCAGCGACGACGGACAGCGCTCGCCCGGCTCCTGACTTGCAAAACGTCGCTCTGGGTGCTGGATGAAGTGCTTACGTCGCTGGATTCGTCGGCGGTCCGATTCGTGACATCGTTAATCGAAGAGCACTTGAACAAGGGTGGGATAGCGGTTATCGCAACACATCATGAATTGGATCTCTCCGCAAATTCCTATCATCGGCTCGACCTGGCATCGTGAGCGTTCCTTCCACCTTGTCAATGTTTCGTTGGATCGTGGTGCGCGATCTGACTCTGGCCTGGAAGGGGCGCGTGGATGTTCTATCGACGCTCTTCTTTTTTTTAATAGTTGTCAGTCTGTTCCCGTTGGGGATCGGACCTGAAACCTACTTGCTGCGTCTCATCGCGCCGGGCGTAGTTTGGGTAGCGGCTCTGCTGGCTTCGATGCTCTCGCTCGGAAGGCTCTTTGCAAACGATTATCAGGATGGCACGCTCGAGCAATTGTTGCTGACGCCCCAGCCACTGTATCTGGTTGTGCTGGGAAAAGGGCTGGCGCTTTGGCTGGTCTCGGGAGTGCCTTTAGCGCTCCTGTCGCCGGTACTGGCCATCCAGTTCGGGTTATCCGGGAATACGTTGTTTGTTCTAGTTGTGTCATTATTACTCGGAACTCCGGTACTCGCTCTAATAGGATCGATTGGTGCAGCGCTGACGTTGGGATTGCGAGGGGGCGGCCTTCTAATTTCCATACTAGTGCTGCCTCTTTGTATTCCGGTGTTGATATTCGGGGCCGGCGCTGTTGACGCCAGTATTATGGGGTCGGGAGTGCAAGGAAGCCTTTCGCTTCTCGGAGCACTGCTGGTGCTTTCTTTGGTTTTTGCTCCCTGGGCAACTGCCGCGGCGCTGCGCATATCTTTGGAGTAGTCTCTCGCTTTTGCGCTTTGAAATGAGTCAAAGATGAATTGGTACAAATATGTTGCTCTACGTGCTGATGGCGATTTATGCGGCAATCGGTTGGGCGTTCAATGCGCGGTTGTCGTCGATGATGGCATCCGCCATATCTATCACTGGAGCCATGTTCACATTTCTCTCGCTCGTGACAGGGTCGTTTTGGGGTAAGCCCACTTGGGGCACATGGTGGGTTTGGGATGCTCGCCTGACATCGACGCTGATTCTGCTCTTTCTCTACATCGGCTTTATCTTTCTGCAGGCATCGATTGATGATCCCAGGCGAGCTGATAGGGCCGGCGCGGTCTTGGCGATCGTGGGAGTGATAAATGTCCCCATCATCTATTTTTCGGTGCAGTGGTGGAACACTTTGCACCAGGGTGCGACAATCAGACTGCTGGGCAAACCTACAATGGCACCGCCCATGTTGGCTGCAATGTTAATCATGCTGGCGGCCTGCTGGCTTTATTCCATCGCCGTGGTGCTCATTCGTCTGCGTTATATCATACTCGAGCGGGAGCAGAATGCCGCGCGGGTGGCTGAAGCAGCGGGGCAGCCCCGCTGGGGTGCTTGAGAGCCTGAATATGAACTGGTCAGAATTCTTCTCGATGGGCGGCTACGCCTTTTACGTATGGGGTTCCTATCTGATGACGCTGTTATTAATGGGCGGCGAGGTCGTGTTGCTGCTGCGCCGTAGAAAATTGTTGCGTCACCAGAAGCGCAGTAGTTCTGAGTTTAGAGGGAAGTAATAACCAATGAAACGACGTCATAAGAGGGTCGGCTTTATTATTGCCGGCCTCGCGGGTTTGGGGATCGCCGCGGCGCTGGCTCTCAACGCTTTTCAGGACAATTTAGTTTTTTTCTTTAGTCCGTCCCAGGTAGCCGCAAAAGAAGCACCGGCGGGAAGGACTTTTAGAGTTGGTGGACTGGTACAGGAAGGCACTGTCAAGCGCGATACCGATGGGCTGACCGTGAGATTCATTGTGACGGACACCGCGCAAAGCATACCCGTAGTTTACAAAGGGATCCTTCCGGACCTTTTCAAGGAAGGAAAGGGCTGCGTCGCCCAGGGAAAG